>JAYUCD010000037.1:0-2468 GCA_043740515.1 Bdellovibrio sp.
GGTCAAAAGGGTTTGGCCGTCGGCCTGCTGCGAAAATCCCTCAGCCTGGATCCGGATTTTTCTATCTCCAAAAGCGCTTTGAAATTCATTCTGCCGCAGATGGACGTAAAGGAAATCCCGCATGAAATTCAATTGTGGGAGAGCTTCCGTTCCCATTTTCTGGTTCCCTTTCCTTTGAATTCTTTTTTGGCAATGACTGCACTTTCTTTACTGGCCGCAGGTTGGTTATTTTTAAATTACGCTGGCAAAAGAAAAACCGCATTGTTGGGAAACAAATCTCTGCCTGCTTTCCCATTGCTACCCTTATTTTTCAGTTTGATTTTTGTAAGTTCGCTCTCGCTTTCCATCGGCAAGCTGATTGATGCAGAAATGCCACGTGGGACGGTGATTAAAGAAAAAGTCACAGTCTACTCTGCTCCCAACGAAAGAAGTGTGGCGCTGTTCGAACTTTACAGTGGATTGGAAGTAGTTCTCGGTGCGATTGATGATCAATGGGTGCAAGCGACTTATCCGGGAGCTCTCACCGGTTGGATTTTAAAAAACAATGTGCTGCAAACATCGGGGAGAAATCTTTGGTAAATTTCATTTGGGAAAACATTTTTCGCAGCACGGATAAAACTCAAGGTCTACGCCAAAGACTGCGCGACAATATTTTATTTCAGGATCTCAGTTCCACCGAGCTCCGCTTGGTTGAAAACATTGTCAATGTTCGCCACTATCGCCCCGGTGAGCATATTTTTCGCCAAGGTGAAGTCGGTGTTGGAATGTATATCATCATGTCCGGCGTGGTGAATATTTACGTGGAAGAAATGCAAGCTGAAACCGCGGCGACCTATGTGACTCACGTGACACAATTGAAGAGTGCCGATTTTTTTGGCGAGCTTGCCTTGGTTGAGCACGAAGGCCGGCGAAGTGCTTCAGCCACAGCGCACGAAGAAACGGTTTTGATTGGATTTTACAAACCTGACTTGATAGAAATCATCGGCCGAAATCCCTCTGCCGGAGTCAAAATTTTACTTCGTTTGGGAGAGGTTTTGGGAACTCGCCTTCGTCAAACCACGGCTCGCATCACTGAGCTGAAGAAAGACGGGAGAGGCAATTGAGTTTTTCTCAAAAGGCCATCGAGCGAGAGCGCAAACTGAAGCTTTTCTTTTTTCTCGGCGCCTTGGTGTTGCTGATTCTGGCGATTGCCATGATCAAAAATGTGTTCATCTCTTGCCTCATGGCCTTCGTTGTCTATTTTCTTCTCGCACCGGCCGTTGATTTTTTGGAAAGAAAAGGCTTTTCAAGAACCTGGGCAACAGCTTTTCCATTTCTCTTTTTATTTGGTTCCCTGGCGCTTCTCATTCAAGCTTTTTCCCCTGCGCTTTTAGCCCAAATCAGTTCATTAAAATCAGATTTTCCAAAATACATTGATGCTTCAACGCAGTTTTTGGCCAATCTTGAGAATCAGGCGAATTTGATCATTTCCAAAGTTTATCCCATGGACATCAGAGCAAATCTCCAACCGCAAATTCTTGTGCTTGCGCAAGATTTTTTCAAAAATCTTCCGGACTATCTCGGTCAATCCATCACTATTTTTTTTCTCACTCCATTTCTAGCCTACTTTATGTTGCAAGATGGTCGGGATTTTGTGCGCAAAATTTTAGCTCTTGTGCCGAATCATTTTTTTGAACTTGCACTGAATTTAAATCATCAGATCGGCGAGCAGATGGGTGGATTCATTCGGGCTCGCATCCTAGAAGGTGCGCTGGTCGGCTCGGTCATCGGTATCGGCTTGATGGTACTGGGCTTTCCTTACGCCATCATTTTGGCTGTTTTTGCAGGCATCATGAACATGATTCCTTATCTGGGCCCTTTTATCGGCGCTGTTCCGGCCTTGGTTATTTGCCTGACCAACATCCATCCCAATTCGACTTTGCTGTGGCTGATCTTTATTTATGCACTTGCTCAAGTTCTTGATATCCTTTTGATTATTCCCCTAGTCGTGGCTCGAATCATCGATCTTCATCCGGTCACCGTGGTGTTGGCCGTAATTGTTGGATCTCAGGCCGGTGGAGTTTTGGGCATGATCATCTCGATTCCGCTTTTCAGCGTGCTCAAAGTTTCTGTGTCGGCGATCTATAAACATTTGACCGACTTTCGAAGTTAGATTTACACTTCGGTTGGGTGTAAGATGCTTCGAGTCAAACTGTCCATTCTGCTTTTAGTTTCAAGTATTTCCATACTTTCTGCATGTACATCTTCTGATAAGAAGGCCGACACAGCGGAAGGCGCTTTTGCGATCGCTCAAGACTTTGATAAAGAAGAGCGATTTGAAGAGGCCATCAAGCGCTATCAAGATGTGAAAAATAAATTTCCTTATTCGAAGTATGCGACTATGTCTGAAATTGCGATCGCCGATGCACACTTCAAACAAGAATCTTTTGCCGAGTCGCAAGTTTCTTATCAGGCCTTCAAAGATTTAC
>JAYUCD010000038.1:0-17184 GCA_043740515.1 Bdellovibrio sp.
GTTCATGCATCGGCTCAAATGACAAGCCCCTATGCGAAAGATACAAGCTTGGGTTCTCGAATGGGCTACGAATATTTTGTTGGTAAAGAACTGGGGCGACCTCTGATCACAGTCAACCTGCTTTCCGGAGTGCGAGAGCCCGGAGTCTATCATGTGCCGGTGAATACTCAAATTTCAGAATTGATTTCTTACGCGGGCGGAGCCTTGGACACTGCCGATTTGGGAGAGGTTCATATCCGTCGCAGCCAAGGAAATGAAATTAAGTTGGTAGATTATAATTTGAGCGATAGCTTTTGTGAGGTCGCGCCTCTTTTGACGGTGCAAGATCGAGATGCGATTCACATTCCCAGTCGTACACGTTTTGAGAACACCTTGCGCTGGTCGACCTTGATTGCGACGATACTATCAGTTGTCGCATCAAGCATTGTGATTTCCCAGTACCAACAGTTGAGAAAATAAATTAAGGCGCAAGCTGAAGACTGTAGTAGCGGGCATTCGTCGCAGCACTCTGAGAATCGAAAGGGCGAAAGCCTGCTTTCAAATACACTTCGATAGCTTTGTTCATCACTGGATTGGTTTGCAGAATCATTTCTCGAAATCCAAGAGATTTGGCTCGAAGAATAACTTTTTCCAACAGACCTCGGCCGAGCCCAAATCCTCGCAGATCTGGATGGAGATATACTTTCTTTAATTCACAACTTCCTGGAGAAATCATTGTAAAGCCAATGGTTCCTTGAATTTTCCCTTCCTCGTTTTTAAGCAGAAAAAGTTCACCCAATCCATTTTTGTAGGACAGTTCAGGATTTTTTAAATCAGAGAAAAGGGGGCGATGGTCGGCAGTGAAGAAGGGGTGGACACCCATTTTTTGCCGGATCTGCGAAATGAATTGAATGGTCGCCTTTTTGTCCCGAGTCGAATCAAATTCAACGAGTTTTAAGCCGGAAAGAGCAGGACTCTTGAAACCTTCCGACGGCAGCAAAAGTTGCAGAGAGGTTGGTGCATGAATTTGAGAGCAAGCAGGATAGCTAGCTGACGCTGATGGCAACCGTGCAATCAAGCAAGCCATAATTAAAATAACGAATCGAACCCGGGAAAGCTCCAACATCAACGAAAAGAGAGGCAATTAAGATGCCATGCCTGGACTAAAACCTCTCGGATCTGATGCCATCATCGTCGAAGTTTCAAAATACAAATTGCGCAAATTGTCACTTGGAGTGGCAGATGAAGGAGCTTCGGCCCGCGCTAGCTCTGTGTTGAGATTCGGCTCGAAGGAAGTGGTCTTCGATTTGCTAATTTATCTAAATAGAGGATTCCCATGAAAATGAATGTCTGCGGTCAGATCTATCGCTAACTCCCAGACTCCTTCCATTTCAGCGATCGAAGCACGGGCCTTGAGGGGCCTGCGTGGGATCGCTATTTTCGAGGCTTTTAAAGGCGCTTTGGTTTTTGCTATTGGCTTTGGTTTGCTCGCTTTGATTCACCAAGATTTTCAAGCGATTGGCGAGAGCATTGTTGAGCACCTCCACCTCAATCCGGCCCATCGCTATCCACAAATTTTTATTCAAAGTCTATCGCGCTTGAATTCTTCTAATCTGCAGTGGATTGCCCTCGGGGCTTTGCTCTATACAATTTTAAGGTGGATTGAGGCTTATGGGCTTTGGTTTGCGCGCAAATGGGCCGAGTGGCTCGCAATCATCTCAGGTGGCATTTACTTGCCTTTAGAAATCTATGATATCTACGAGCGTGTCACGGCGGTTCGGGTGACGGTAACCACTTTAAATATTTGTTTGTTGATTTATTTGATTTGGATTCGAAAAACTCGAGCCGGGCAAAAAATTTCCGCAGACCTTGAGAAAGCGGAGCGAGCTTAGGGAAGTCGACGAAGCCAGGTCAGTCCAAGAATGAGCCCTAGCAAATAAATAAATACGGCGGGCATAAGAAAATTTTTGTAAAGCTCTTCATAGCGCGTGAATTTATTGACATCGATTTTAGTTTTCTCCAATTTATTGATTTCAGAGAAAATTCCAGTGAGCGAGTCTTCCTTGTTGGCGCGAAAAAATTTGCCGCCCGTTTCATCAGCCATTTTTCGCAACAAAGGTTCATTCACTTCGTCTTCAAAAGGCTGATAGGTTTTTACCTTGTTGCCGAAAACATCTTTTTGATAAATCGGTATTCGAGTCGGTCCACCTTGGCCAATTCCAATCGTGTACATTTTGATGCCGTAACCTTTGGCAATTGCAAGGCCCGTCTCTGGATCAATCGTTCCCGAGTTGTTCTCGCCATCGGTCATGAAAATCATCACTCGGCTTTTGGCGGTCGACTCTTTTAACTTTCCGGCCGCGTTGGCGATCCCGACTCCGATAGCCGTTCCGTCTTTGATGTGTGCATCTTGCGCGGTGGTGATTTCATCGAGCCGAGACAAGATCAATTTGTAGTCCAAAGTCAATGGTACCAGAGTGAAGGACTCTCCGGAGAAAATGACCACGCCGATGCGGTCGCTGGTTCGTTGCTGCACGAACTTCTTCATCACGTCTTTTGCCGCCTCCAGACGATTGGTTGGCTTCATGTCCTCGATCAGCATCGAATCCGAAATATCAAGCAGCAACATGACGTCGATGCCTTCGACATTTCTTTGCACTCTCTCATCGGATTTTTGTGGGCGAGCCAGGGCAAAAATGGCGAGGATCAGAGCTAAAATTTTGAGAGCAGAGGGCAAATGCATGAGACGAACACGAAGACCTGGCTGAAGGCTCGCCAGAATTGAGGTTTGAGAGTAAAGCAAACTTGCCTGTTTTTGCTGACGACGGAAAAAAATCCAGACAACAAGGATCGCGAGGGGGAATAAAAGCCAGAAGGCCCAAGGAGATTGGAAACTCATAAATTAGCCTTTTGCTTTTCCTCTTCTATTTCTTAATTTGTTTCTTTTTCTTTGAGTCATTTTTTCCTGTTTGAATCCGCAGAAAAACTCATCTAAACTTCTTTTATCATGCAATTGGATTCAGAAGATTACATCATAATTTGGTTTTTAATTTCCGGCCTGATTTTGACGGTCATTGGGGCTTATCTCATGCTCCGATTGCATCGCCGAAGTTTGATTGAGCGAAAACGAGAGGGCTAATTTTTATGAGTCTTTGGCAAATTTCGATCTTAGCGATTCTTCAGGGCTTTGCTGAGCTTTTACCAGTGTCCAGTTCAGCACATGTGATTTTGGCCCAACACCTGATGGGTCTGGACTCGAGCTCACCCCAGATGACTTTTTTTCTTGTGATGTTGCACACGGGAACGATGTTTGCTGTCTTGGTTTATTTCTTCAAGCGCTGGCGAGATCGGATGCAAAATCAAACCAAGGTCTGGTCTTTTGCTCGAGCCCTAATGATTGCAACGGCCGCCACCGGGATCCTGGGATTCGGTCTCAAGCTGGTCATTGAAAAATTGATTTTGGAAAAAATCTTGGGCTACGAAAAAGGTGAAGTGGAGGCTTTGTTCAGCATTCTTCCCTTGATTGCGTTTTCACTTTCAATGGCGGGGGTGCTGATCCTTTTTGCCGGTCGCCGTCGCCCTCTCAATCCATCGGTACACACGCCTACGCCTTCCATGAGCTTCGAGTTGACTGATCGATCCTCAGTGATTTTGGGGTTGGTACAGGGACTGTGTTTGCCCTTTCGCGGCCTTTCGAGATCGGGCGCGACCATTTCGGCGGCACTTTTGCGTGGTATTCCCTTTCAGCTGGCAGAAGACTTCAGTTTCGCTCTCGCTGTTTTGCTCACGCCTCCGGTTGTCTTTCTCGAAGTGCGAAGACTTCTGAAGTCCAATGTCGATCAAGCTCAGTTGATCAGCTTGATCACTCCTGGCTTGCTCGGAATGTTTCTCAGTTTTTTCTCGGGTCTCTTAGCACTTCGCTGGCTTTCGGCCTGGCTCGAAGGCGGCCACTGGCGGCGATTTGGATATTACTGTTTGCTCTTGGCACTCGTGACGATGGGAATTCATCTCAGTGGAATTCATTTTTAATTATTACAGAGGCGAGAAAATTTTTAATCCTGTCAGGCTCTCGATTTCTTGCACGGAGGATTTGTACTTGGCCCAATCGTTGACATCGACTTTTCCAGGGTTGAAGGCCGGGCAAGCGCCTGGTCCATTCACGATCGGTGTTTTGCCATCAGGCCCGACATTCGGCAGGATCACGGCAATCATTGGCGTGTCTTTGGTGATCGATGTAACGGGGGCACTGGCATCCAGAATCACAACCAATTTAAACTCTCGAGTTGGAACCTGAATGTCTTTGTTGGGACCGATGCCGCCAATATTTTGATCATAAATGGGTCCTGCAATCACATAAGCTTTCTTGTTTTGCTGTTGCACCATGTTTCGCGTGTGCTGCTCGAGATGTTCCCAAGCGACACGGTTGAGAAACGGCGTTTGTGCAATCATGTTGCTCATCATGAAAGTTTCTTTGTTGTTGGCGCTGGTATCAGAGCGGTCCCCCGAAGGAACGACATGTCCTCGATCGAAACAAGTGTTGTCAAATTCCGCAGGCGAAATTGCATGCTTGCTTCGGTCTGAGCTCTGCAAATAAGTTTCAAGCTCGCTATCCACGGTAAAGGAAGGAGAGCGACCCGAGTGACCGATTTGCGCAGCTTCGAGCTTCCACACCGCAAAGTTCGGCGCTCGCTTTTCTTTGTTATAGGAAATCACATACTGATCTCGAGAAATAATAATTTCTGGCAAATTCGTGGTCGGTAAAAACCCCGCGAGGTTAACATTTTTTTTCAAAGCCACTGGTCCGATGACAGTTTCAACTTTGGCAAAAGCTGGAGCTCCGATGAGCACTCCCAAAATCAGACTGCTCAGAAATCGAACAACAGACGGGACTTGGTCAAAGAACATTTCATTTCTCCTGGAAAAAAATAGATGAGCTCTCTTTTACCGAACAAGCTCGGACTCTGCGAGCTCGACCTCGAATTCTTGCAAAAGTTTCATAGCTGACTAAAAGATCACGCTGCATTGGGGCTTTCTTCTTTTGAAAGACCATATAATCTGTCAGCATCATGGAAGATTTGAATTCGGAAAAGGCCCTCAGCCTCTCAACAGACTTTAAAAAACTGATGTTGGCGAGGTTTTTGTTCACCTTCGCCGTCCAGATGCAGGCGATCTTGCTGGGTTGGCAAATGTATCTGTTGGCCCGGGATCCACTCTATCTTGGATTGATTGGCTTGGCCGAAGCGCTGCCAGCTTTGGGCCTTGCTCTCTATGCCGGATACATTGTAGATCGAGGCAGGCCTTTGAGCATTTATCGAAGCCTGATTTTGGTCAGTCTTCTTTCGGGTTTGATCCTATTTCTCTCTCAAAGCGCAGAATTTGAAATTTCAAATTCCTCGAAAATCGCAAGCTTGTTTGTCTCGGCATTTTTAACCGGACTGGCGCGGGCTTTTTCCCAACCCTCTATTTTTGTGATCGTGCCTCGACTGGTGTTGAGAGAAAATTTGCGAAAGGCTTCGGCTTGGATGAGCACGGCGATGCAAATCGCCCGAATTTCTGGCCCCGCTCTGGGCGGATTGGTCTTCGCATGGGCAGGAGTTGAAGTCGGTGCGAGTTTGGTCTTGCTGATGCTGTTGGCAGCTGGAGCGGTGCTTTCTTTGATTCAAATTCGGCTCGAACGACCGAACGCTTTGCCAACAAATCTTTCAAAAAAGCAGGAATTTTTATCCGGTGCCAAATTCGTTTTTAATCATCCGATTCTATTCCCAGCTCTCAGCCTTGATATGGTTTCGGTTCTCTTTGGAGGAGTGACTTCGCTTCTGCCCCTATTTGCGGCTCAAATCTTAAAAGTAGGTCCGACGGGCTTGGGAATTTTGCGAGCAGCTCCAGCGGTGGGGGCGGCTTCGACCAGTCTGTGGCTGACAAGATTTGAAATCCGAGCAAAAGCAGGAAAGCTTTTGCTGGCGGTGGTGGCCGGTTTTGGAATTTCGATTTTAGTCTTTTCCCTGAGTGAAAATTATTGGCTCTCACTGATCGCCTTGATTACAAGCGGGGCCTTTGATTCGGTCAGTATGGTGATTCGAACGGCAGCAGTGCAATTGGCGTCTCCGGATGCAATGCGAGGAAAGATTTCTGCGGTCAACTCGATCTTCATTGGCTCTTCAAATGAGCTCGGAGAATTCGAATCCGGAATCGCCGCGAAATTTTTAGGAACTGTTCCCGCTGCTGTCGTTGGCGGAGTGATTTGCTTGCTCACAGTCGCAGTCGTGAGCCTGATATCTCCCAGTCTACGAAAATTAAATTTAGATGAGCTCACGTCTATTTGATTTCAATATTGCCACTGACTGTCGAGGCAAAAATTTCCGGCTTGTTATTTTTTTTCTGATCTTCTCCCTCATTTGCGCCCTGATTTTTACTTTGGCTACTCCGATCAGTATTTGAAAACGGGGGATTGATCAATTGGCCGGAAACAGTTTCGGCGTGTAGAATCACAGCTCGAGGATCTTCAATCTTTAAAATCAAATCCCCTGAAATACTTTTCACGATCGTCCCTTGGCTTGCAAAATTATCAATCACGCAAAGTCCGCTGACAGTTTTCAGTTCGAGCTTTTGAATTTTCGAAAATTCAAGTTGGACCGAGCCTGAAATTGTTTCAAGATTGGCCGTCTGAAACCGAGCTTTCTTTAATCGCACTGGTCCTTGTACCGTTCGTAGTTTCAAATGTCCTTGATACGAAGCAGGAATTTTGATTTGCACATGCAGATTTTGGGTGGCTTCCAAATCGGGCTCCGTGATCTCCAAATGATTGGCCTTCATTTCCGTTTTTAGAAGGCGAGGTGATACTTGCGGATCCAGTCGACCTTGAGCTTTGATCGATATTTCTTTCGCACTTGGATCCGAAAGGATTTCAATGTCAGCTCCGATCAAAGAAATATCCATGATCAGTTGGGGATCGGTCACAGGGAGAGTCCAACTGTCTTCTGTTTGATTGTAGTTGCGTGGCTCGCCAAAGGGTCTTTGATTGAACTGCAGATGAAGATTCGATCCGCCTGCTTTCTGACTGACCTTAGCCAAAATATCCGGATCCATCTCTTGAGCTTTGCTCAGGGAAAAAAGCGAGAAGATTGCAAACCCGACAGTCCAGATAAAACTGAATGCAAAAAGACTGAAAAAGAATTTTGATTTTCTCATGGCATTTCCTGCTTTTTATCCAAAACAAATTTAAGATTCCATTGAAGATAACTGAGCAGGGCAAGCAATATCTGTTTGCAAATGAGAAAGCCAATCAAACAAAAAAGGAAGCTCAAACCTAATAAGGAAAGTCCGCCCGAGACCGCCGCGGCACCGGCCCACCAGCCCAGAGAAAAAAATGAAGTTTGAAAAATCCAAGCCAACAGGGCAATCGCTCCGGCTCCTAAACCAGCCGTCAAACTCCAGCCAACTGTCAAAAGTGTAAAAATTAAAATCCCAGGGATCAGTAAAATAAAATAAAAAAATTAAATGGAGCGATCAAAATAAAACGAGCCACAATTTGCAAGGCAAAGCCCCAGCGAAATGTTTCTTGTTTTGTTTGCACCTGGCGGATCATCGATTCGGCCTGATAGGCTTTCGCGATTGCCATGGGATAGCCGAGTTTGGCCGAAATCAGCTCCTCCGTTTTTCCAGAGCGCAAGCCTTCCTTAAAGTGAGATTCATAATCGATGAGAATTTCGGGGATACCTTCTAATTTGAGACTTTCGAGAGCTTCTTTGAGGGCTGTCAAAAACTGCTGCTGATTCATTTGCTTTCCTTGTTGATCAGTTTTTCGATTTGCTGATTGAATTCTGTCCACTGTCGCAATTGTTCTTTTTGAAAATCTTTTCCCAGTTTGGTGATGCGATAGTATTTTCGAGGTGGCCCTTCTGAGGACTCCTGCAGATAAGTGCCAAAATATTTTTCATCCGTCAGTCGGCGCAATATAGGATAAAGCGTTCCCTCGGAAATTTCTAGAATTTCTGAAATCTCTTCAACCAGTTCATAGCCATAATAGTCTTTGCGACTCATTTTAGTGAGCACGCAAAGTTCAAGCACTCCCTTTTTATACTGAGCATTCACTCTTGAAGCCTTTTGTGAATTAAGAATTCTTTAACCTTGTTATGCCAAGTACAAGGCAAGGTCAAGTACCTTGTATAAAATAGTAGCGATTGATGCGGCTTTGCTCTTTTGATTTTCAGGATCGTGAAGCTTGCGTGAAGAGCAATTGCAGGATTAAACTGTGGCCGATGGATAGGGCCTGCCAGCCTTAGGAGAGATGCGCGTGAGAAATTTTTATATAGGAATGCTCTGTGGAGCTTTGACATTGATTGCAGCAGCGCTTCTGTTTTTGGTTTCAGGTTTCATGCTGGTTGCAACGAAAAGTCCCGCTTTGCCAATGGAGAAGACGCTCAGTCAGTGGGCACTTCGGGCGGCTCTTCGCGGGGAAAGAGACCGCCTATCCCCTTTGCCTGCAGACATAGAAAATATTTTGGCAGGCGCTCGGATTTATTCTCGGCAGTGCTCGATTTGTCATGGCTTGCCAGCTCAAGAGATTTCGGCGATTGCCAAGGGGATGTTTCCTCCGGCACCTCAATTTTTTAGCAAGCAAGATGAAGTTACGGATGACCCGCCCTCACAGATTCACTGGTTCATTAAAAATGGAATCCGGCTGACGGGGATGCCAGGTTTTGTCGATAGTTTGTCTGAGTCTGAAATATGGCAAGTCAGTATGTTTTTGCATCGAACAGATGATCTGCCGGTGGCGGTCAAAGATTTCCTGGGCTCCCTCAAAAAACGAAACTAAAATAAACAGATTCCTTAGTAAGATTGTTTCATTCTTGAACAGATTTATGAAGTTCTTGCGAAGAGGCTCAATCAGTTTCAACCAGCATCCGATCTCTTCGTAGATTCAAAGAGCAGTCGCTCCTTAGGGTGCCATTGCTCAATGTCCAATCGAAAGGAGTACCATGGATTTCAAAACTTCGACTTCTCAAACTCGGCGCAAAATTTTGATTGTCGAAGATGATGAAGCTTTTCGAAATTTATTAGGTCCGGTTTTGGAAAAGGAAGATTGCGAGATTCATTACGCCGAAAATGGTTATGTCGCCAAAAAAATTCTTGAGAAGAATCCGAACTTCTTTGATCTCGTTCTCACCGATGTCCGAATGCCCCAGATGAGCGGTTCCGAGCTACTTCAGGCCGTTCGTTCAGAAAACTTGCGAACCCGGTTTATTGTAATGACTGGATTTTCTGAAATAATGAGAGCTGAGCAAGCTTACAAATTGGGAGCCGATGGTTTTCTTATGAAGCCCTTTCGTATGCAGGAACTGGTCGACACCGTCGAGCGCCTGCTCAATCAATAAGAATCTGACCTCTGTTTTTTTTCAAATATCTATTCTTTAGTTTTTAAGCGCTCTTGATTGTCAGAAATAAACTTCTTAATTTCCTCAGAAATCTCAAGCAGCTTCAGCCATTGCTCTTTGTACAAAGTCACCGGAAAGCGGCCCATTCCATAAACGGAAAGGGCGCCTTTTTCGCTGACCTTCATCGACAGAACCCCGCGAGCTGGCTTCGAATTTTTCAAAGCCTCATTTTCTGCTCTCAGTCGATCCAATTCTTCCTTCATATCTTCAGCCATGATTTCATTCTCCAAATTTATTTTAAATATTGCTTCTCTCAATTTTCAAAAATCAAAAGCTGAATTAGAAGCAAGGACTTTGATATGTGTAAATTTTCTGTTTGCTCATTCGGTTTCCAGAAAAGTGAGCGGCGGATGTCGTTGATCCCAGGAGCAAAATTTCAGCTGTCATGGATCGGTTGGTGCTTCGAACAAAGTACTCGACCTGTTGCTGACCCTGACGGGTGTGAGTCTCAAACCAGCAATGAATCTGCGGTGGGTTTCCAGGGCCTCCGTCGCCAGTCGGGGCACAGACTTGTTCTTGATAGCTCACTTGGCAGGTTTCATAGCCATTGGTTTTAGCTGAATCTTGCACATCAGTGTTTATGACTGCTTCCAGATCAAAAGGTTGCCCTGTCTCTTGCGAAGTCAAAGTCACGCGACCTGAATCGGGAATTTGTTTTCCAGCCGGAATAGTGAGTTCAAGCTTCTCGCTCAGGTTTGCGCCCTTCAGATCAATTTGAAGATCGTTGCGACCGGATTCAACACTCATGTTGTAGGAACCCGGAGTGATCGTGATTTGATGCTTGCCCCATGAGGCACCGCAGTTCGGATTCTCCTGGCCGCAATTTTGTTGGCTTGAGGAGCCTGCTAGAGCGGTGAAAGATTGAGCGACTTGCAAAGTGCCATTGATTGGGTCACACGCAATCAATGCGAGCGAAGTCAAAAGTCCCAAACTGACTATAGATAAAGTTCTGTTGTGGTTTGATGCTTTCATTTATTCTCCTTGTCCTCGTATAAAGGACTGTGTGTTTCAAGGATCGGTCAATCGGCCTGTTGGTAACGCTACCGAGGAACGATCGGGCTTGCCAACAAAATTGCTTTAAATACGATTTTATCAATTGCATTATGGAGCGCCCGCTCAATCACAAATTAAGCTGAAATGAGTGGTTAAGCTAGAGGGCAAAGCTTGAATCGATACTTAGGGTATGGATTGAGTCGAAGCTTGAGGTGCCGTGAAGCGACAACGAGCAGGGCTTTTCAGTTGGCCACTGGCAATCAAATTCAATCTTTGTTCGGCCGTGTGTCTGGGGTATTGCTTCAAAGACCAAGTCTGAAACACGGTCAGACCGGATTCAAAGGATTTGTAGGGAAGGCTGCGAAAAACACCGCGTGGAACTTCGAGTGATTGCCTTTGAATTTTTTTTCTCACTATTTCGGGTGAAAACCAGGGGGCTCGCCCGTATTGAGCCGGTCCATCGACCACATTGATGATCTGCCACTTGCCATCTGGAAATTGCAGCGCCACGAAGGCTTGCCCGTTGCCATCGGTCCCCTTCGGGGTCAGGCGAGGCGTTCCGGCTTTTGGGCAAATGACGCTCAACTCGTTATTGATGACGGCGCCTACAATCTGAATCTGATTTTCTGGCACTCCAGATTCGCTGAGAAGAGCCGCAAAGACCAGTGCCGAGCTACCGGAGGAACCTCCCGATTTCTGAGCGAGAATTTCATCGGGAGTCCTCTGCGAATCAAGTTCGTAGGCTTTCTCAAACGAAGAGTTTTTGGCGACTCCGCCCGAGTTGGTGGCAGAAGTGCCTGGCCGAAAATATCCTTTCTCATTGAGAAGAGCCAAGGCTTTGTCGACTTTCACTTCGAGCGTATCATCGGCGTGAATGTGTCCTCGTATCAAAGCCTCTTGCACCGGCGAGTGAAGGCATGAAGTCGTCAAAAGAGCGGTACAAAAAGCCAAGATAATTGAGCGTGAAGCGGCGAGCATCCCCCATCTCACTCGAAAATGCCAAGAGACTCAAGTCCAAGGGCAGTCCAAGGTGCCTTCCCTTTTTTGGTAGCGCAACTGCAGCATTTAAAAACGACTTTCCCGCCAATTATGATTCGTTAGCCAGTCCGAAGGGTGCAGTGAAATTGGGCAGACTCAGATAGAAGATCTCGGTTTATTATCGGAAGTTGGCGCAAGAAGTTTGATTCTATCCCGGCTTGAGTTCTCGCTCATAGGCATCAGTCACATATATACTCAAATTAGTTTATTAAAAATAATGCATTTTACAAGGATAAAATAAGTTGAACCTTCCCTAAAGGCCTGCACATCAGCGAAAAAGCGATCGAAGAGATCGAATCATCTGCTGCATCAAATAAAATGATGGAAAAAGACTATACAGATAAAGGTATAATATATTTAAACTAGAATCTGAAGCTTCTGACAAGCAGGAGTCTTGCAGATTCATACGGACTTTTGAAGTCAAGAGGTTAAATGCGCACCCCCGAATCAGGCTATAAAATACTTTGTGTCGAGGAAGATATTTGTTTTGCCGAGAATTTGTCTAATCTCTTGTTGGCAGAAAAATTCGATGTCAAATGGATCTCTCAGGGCAATGAAGCAGTCGAACTTGCAGCAAAGTGGAGACCAGATCTGATTTTGCTAGATTATAAAATTCCAGACCTCGACGGCATCGAAATTCTTGAAAAATTAAAAATTTCAAAAAAAACGCAGGCGATTCCTGTGGTGATGATCACTGAGACTGTTTCTGAAACAACGCTTGCGGCGTTTGAATTTGGCGCCGAGGATTTTCTTGAGAAGCCGTTTAGCTCAAAGATTTTGGTCAAAAAAATTCATCGAATCCTCAATCGAATAACCGAAAATAAAATAACGACAAAACCTCTGGAGTATTCCAAAGGAAGGCAATTGATTGAATTTGGAATGGTTCGAATGGATCTGGGGCAATACCGAGTATTTTGTGGGAATCGAGAGGTTCAACTCACATTGACACAGTTTAAGCTGCTGGAGTTTTTAATTTCAAACGCAGATCTGGCTCTTCCTAGAAAAACAATCATCTCCGAGCTCAAGAAAGGTAGATTCTCAATCACTTTCGGTAGCATTGACGTGCATATCGCGGGTCTGAGAGGAAAACTGGGAGAGTGTGGCTTGTTGATTGAGGCTGTCCGTGGAGTCGGCTACAGAATCAGTTTGTGCCCGTCAGTGCAACTTTTGATTGAGAAGTTCAGCCCTTGAGCCGGGATGTGCCTGCAGTATGGTTCTCGCGGTCAAAGTTTGGCTCGCTCGTCTTCCTGTCCAAATTTTTGCCTCGAAAGTGAGTGGTCATTCTCGCCGGAAAAATTCTTGAATGGGCACTTGGCCAGTATATCCAAGGGAAAGCCTCAGGATGTTCAGGCTTTTGGTTTTTGATCACGTGTTCATCAGCCAACGCTTTCGCATCAATAAATACGAAAGACCCCAGAGAACTGAGCCCAGAATTAGGAGATAAGCCATTGGAAAAACCAATGCTTTCAAATTGATCTCATCAAACAAAAGATCATGGAGGGGCGAAAAGAATTGGTAAGAAGGTAGGTAGGGTGCAACTGCGGTTAATTTTTTTGAATAGTCACTGAGAGCCGAAGGCAGTAAAAGAGGTAAATAAAAAATGAAACCCAAAGTTCGGGCACCTGCCTGGTGCCGGCAGAGAAGGCCTAAGAAAATGCCACAAGCACTAAAGCAGTAGCTCCCAAAAAATAGGAAAGCGAAGCAGGCAAGTTGGTTCTTCGGAACAAACTGACTTAACAGCATGAGCAGGATCACCGCGCCCAGGCTCAGTGCAATTCCAAAGAGGATTTTGCTGATCAGCCATTGGCTTTCGACGATAGGGGTTTGAAGCAAAGCCAAAATTAATTTTTTTTCTTTTTCTTCAGCTACTTGAGCTGGAAGAATAATAAATCCAACAAGCAGAACGAGCATCAAAATCCAGGTCGTAAGAGTCATGCTCTGCAGGCTGCGTTCGCGCAAAGATTTAATTTCAGAGATCCAACTGGGATTATTCTTTTCCTGAGCCCTTTGTAGCTGGGAAAAAAGCTGAACGATTGCGAGCGTCTCAATGGAATCCTTTCGTAAAACAATCAAAGAGATTTGTTTGGACCCAGGCGTTACTTCGACCACAACGCCCTGAACGCTGTGTTCACCTAAAAGTTTTCGCCCCTCAGATTCATTACTGACGGCAATGGTCTCGACCATCTTCTCGGCTTGATGAAGCGATTGAGCGACAAGTGATGAATCTATGTCTGAGACGACGATGGCGATTCTGAATTTAACGACTTCGGACCTCGACTGATCCAAAAGATATTCAGAGGAAAAAACAAACAGCGGAATAAAAAGAACCAGGTAAATGCTTTTGCTCTTAATCGCAAAGGCAAAGTCATGGCAAAAGAGAATAAAAATATTTTTCACAGTCTTTACCCAATTTTTTTCACAGTTGAGGTGAGGAGCTTTTATAGAAAGAAGTTTGAAAATAATCTGAAGGAGTGCCATCAAAGATAAGGACTCCTTTTTTGAAGGCTAGGATTCGAGTGGCAAGATCCTTTATCTCTTCTGGTTGATGAGTCGTAAAAACAATGGTCTTTCCTGCTTTATGCATTTGGATCATCATTCGGTAAACCTCGCTGGTCATATCCACATCAAGTCCAGAAGTCGGTTCATCCAAAAGCAAAAAAGCAGGATTCGCGATCAACGATCGTCCTATATTAACTCTTTGCTTGAGGCCTTTGGAAAGCGTTCGCACTTTGGTTTTCTTGAACGGTAAAAGACTAAATTCTTTCAAAATCTCGTCGACACGAGAAAGTGGAGATCCAAAAAGAAGTGCAAAAAGTTTGAGATTGTATCCAACTGAAAAAAAATCAAACAGGTTTGGTACTTCCGGCACAAAACCGACTATTTTGACCACAGCTTGCCGATTTATGAGATTCAAGCCGTTGACCCATATTTCGCCGCCGTCAGGTTGAATCCAATTTGAAATCATTTTCAACAAAGTTGATTTTCCTGCGCCATTGTGTCCAACAATGGCAACGACTTCACCAGCCATGACGTCAAAACTGACCGGAAAAAGTCCCCTGTCGGGTCCGTAGACCTTGCTGAGACCGCGCACTGTAAGTTGCATGTGAATTTATGACACTTAGATTATTTTAACGATGACGATCACTAAGAGCACAACAAGCAAAAGTTCCACCATAAAATCTCCCTCCAAATCAGCAGTCAATCACTGAGGCTGCAAAATTACAACCAGACATTGCCTTAGCCGAGAATCAATAAAATGGCGGAAGGCACACAATTTCGGGCGGGCAGGGTTAGTCATCACAGGCATTACTGAACAAAAGGGGGAATTTTGGTTCAAGAAAAATGGCAGGAGGATCAGATGGCGGAGTGGGCCAATTGCATCTTTCTGGCTGCACAAAAAATAGGCTTTCAGCTTCGACAAAGGTCTAGCCAAAGCTTTGCAAGTTGATTTGCATTGTTTAGGATAAGACATGAAAAAAATTAAACTCATTTTGCTTAGCTTCAGCATTCTATCTATCCACATGGCCTCCTCCAATGCTCTGGCTGCGGCGGCGGTTTCTCCGCTGGCAATCAGTATTGTGAAGCCAATTCAGTTTCCTTCTGAAGATTTTTCGATCACTGGGGCGCGTCTCAGTCTGCTTTGGGGTAAACACAGGGACGTTTATGGACTTGATTTCGGATTGCTCGGAAATATCACCGAGCAAACTTTCACAGGCTTGAGTGTTTCTGGACTTTTCAATATCACGCACGGGACCACAACGATTTTAGGACTGCAATTGGCGGGACTAGCGAATGTGAACACCAACAAAACAAATGCTTACGGTTTGCAGCTGGCACTTTTAACCAACTATCAAGATGCAGCATCTTCGATCGTTGGTGTCCAGGTAGCTCTCGCCAATCTGACTCCTCACACTGACGTTTACGGCTTGCAAGTGGGATTGTACAATAAAGCTCAGTCCGTTCACGGTTTGCAAATTGGAATTGTGAATTCCACCAGCGACCTTCATGGAATTCAAATCGGGCTGGTCAATTTCAACGAAAAGGGAATGTTCGGTGTCTCACCAATTTTGAATATCGGATTTTAATTGGAGACTCGAGGCAAATAGTGAAATCTCAAGTCAGGTTCTGAATTACTCGATTCGGTACCAGATTTAAGGACTTGCGGAAACTTGATCAGCACCGATGAATTGTATACAAACATCTACGATTTTATTTTCAATGAATGCAATAAAGAATAAGTCAGATTCGCGCGCACGAGCATTCTTGCCCTCTTGTTCATAGAAGGGATCAAAAATAGAGGCCACATATAGAGGTTTCTGCTATCGGCGGGCTGGGTGTTCGGGGCCAGTGTTTGGTTTTACGGAGACTGGCTGGGTTCTTGATTTGAATTCTAGGTGGCTCAGTGTGAGGGGTTAACAGGGGATAAAAAAAATCGTGGTTTCAGATAATTGAAACCAGTTTGTTTTCAATTTTGTTGTGGGTAAAAATGGATCTGGCTATAAGCACGGTCATGAAAACTCAATCGACCCAGGGCTCAGCTGCTCGCAAATTCTAGATCCTCGGCAATTGCTGAGAGCCGCTTTGGGCGAGCGTTGTGCAAAGAATCCACAATACTCGGTACGAGCTTTCGCTCGAGCCTGTGGCATCAGCCACACGGTCTTATCCTTGGTGCTGTCAGGCAAGCGACGACTTTCGAAAGCGGCAACAATCAAGCTTGCCGATTACCTTGAGCTCGATCCTCAACACTGCAGCGCTTTGATCAAGGCTCGTAAGGGAGTGGTTACTGCTGAAGATTTTCAAACACTCCCTTTGGATGCCTTTGAGGTGATCTCTGAATGGCATCACTATGCTATCTTGAGCTTGCTTGAAATTCCAGGCGCCCAATTTGAAGCGCGGTGGGTTGCCAAGCAATTAGGAATTCAAATTCTGAATGCGAGATTGGCAATGGAGCGCTTGCAACGCCTCAAGCTTGTCGAAGAAGTTTCGCCGAGGCAATGGAGACAGTCGGGAAAGCCACTCAAAGTCGACTGAAAAATTTTGGGACATCTTCGACTCCTTTCAAAGATTAAATTTATTTTTGCTAAACAAATTAAACTCTTGAATGATCGTCGATGTCTCTCTTTCTCAAAATCAAAAGCCAGACCATCAAGAAAAGTCCAGTTCCCAATGGCCCGTCAGTTCGACAACGAAAATCTGACGGGTATCTTTTCAACGGCCAGCCTTTCCTTTGTTTATCCCGACTTGAACGCAAGCACTTTTAAATTCACTTTCGTTGTGCACGGCTCAGGAAGCCTCAGTCGAATTAATGGCGTCTACAAGCAGGGCTACAGAAGCTGCTACGCGCTCGCCACCGTTCAGGATGAAGAAACTTTGAATCCTAATGGCAGATTGGAAAAAACGCGTACAGCTAAACTAGAGCGCCCCATCTGCGAAATCATCAAATAACAAAAACGCAGATAAGCTTCGAAATTTCATATGAAAAATTTAAATATTGGAAGCCTGGCCGTGGTATGATGCGCTTGCGACAAAGGCAGAAGTTGGAATTCTTCATTGATGTTATTTTGCTTAGTGAATTCCACAATTGTGCATTTCGCAAAGTTTCGTGGTCAAGCATGGTAGATGCGACGCCCTCCACGGTCAGCCAAGATTTCGTAAAGACGATTCTTGGAATCCCTGGGGGGGTCGGGCAACCAGATGACATCGTTTCTGCGAAAGATCGGGTTTGTCGGACTCGATGGTG
>JAYUCD010000039.1:0-8507 GCA_043740515.1 Bdellovibrio sp.
TCGGCCGCGAGATTTTATGGGTGAAGTCGTGCCGGAGATTTTGCTTTCAGGCAATCATGCTCGGATTCAAGAGTGGCGACACCAGGTGGCTTGCTTGACGACTTTGCAAAAGCGTCCCGAATTGATGGTTGAGGGAAGATTCACACCCAAGCAGATTTTAGGACTGCGCAAATTTTGGAACGAGCTTTCCAATTCAGAGAAAGAAATCTTAGGTCTTCGGGATCTGACTCACTTCGACTGGGAATTGCTTTGAATTCAACTCCAGCGAATATTTCTTCAGCGAATTCTCCGACAGTTCCTCGATTGGCATTGGCGCTCATTCATCATCCGATTTTGGACCGCGAAAAAAAAATCGTTGCGACAAATATTACCAATTTCGATATTCATGATATTGCTCGAGCTTCGACAGTCTATGGAGTGGAGCGATACTACTTGATTCATCCCATGGCTGAGCAACTCATGTTTGTGGAGCGGATTCTTGATCACTGGCGAGTCGGGCCCGGCTCCAAATTCAATCCCTTTCGGCGAACTGCTTTGAAGAATGTCTTTACGGCGTCGACCTTAGAGGCTGCCAAAAGGGATTGGGGAGTCGAATGTTTCACGGTGGCGACCCATGCCCGACCGGTTCCTGGGACCCAGTTTTACACCTGCCAAGATTTGCATGCTGAGATTCGAAAGCCCGAGGCAAAGCCTTGTTTTTTGCTGTTTGGTACCGGCTTTGGAATGACCGAAGAATTCATGCAGGGTTGTAATGGGGTTTTAGAGAGCATTCGGGGCGCTCCTCCGAATGATTATCGGCACTTGAGCGTTCGTTCAGCAGTTAGTATCTATCTTGACCGCATTATGGGTCCATGGTAAATCCCAGAACTCGTTAAAAATAAGTTTGCGAAAAGAGTGAGAAAACGATGGCAAAAACTACTGCAAAAACAAAAAGAGCAGCTCCAGCAGCTAAACGTGCGAAACCGGCGAAAGCCAGCAAAGAAGCTTCTGGAAAGATCACCAACTTGATCCAACGGGTCTCTCAAGGGAAGTCAAAAGCTCAAATCGCTCCATTCCGGGCCGGTGACACAGTGAACGTTTTCGTCCGAGTCAAAGAGGGCGAAAAAGAACGCGTTCAGGTTTACAAAGGCTTGGTGACTAAAATTCAAGGGGCAGCTTCTTCTAAATCCTTTACGGTTCGAAAAATTTCAGCCGGCGTGGGCGTTGAGAGAACTTTTCCTTTCGCTTCTCCCATCATCGACCGAGTTGAATTGGTCAGCATTGGTCAAGTCCGACGGGCGCGACTTTATTATCTGCGTGGTCTTGAAGGTAAAGCTGCAAAGATTGAATCTGAATTGGCAGCTCCAGTGTCTACCAAGAAACCTCAAGCTGATGCAGCTGCAAAAGCTGAAAGCACCAAAACTGAAGAGTAAATTCTTAGTTTGAATTGAATTAAAATAAATGAACTAAGAACCCCACCAGCCAAAACTTGTGGGGTTTTTTATTTTTGCTTGAGCTTCCAAGCGCTCTGGACTGAAATGAGAAAATGAAAAAAGTGACCACCAAAGGTTTATCAAACAAGCTTCCTTCCATCCTCTGGCAAAGTTTTTCCCCGCTTCCTGTGGTTGGAGTCGATGAAGTGGGGCGGGGCTGCCTAGCGGGGCCTGTCTACGCCGCTGCCGTTTGTTTAAAACATGATGAAGACAATTCTTTTTTTACCGATTCGAAATTACTTTCCGAAAAACGACGAGAAGAATTGTCGCCTTTGATTTCAAAGAATCACTGGGCGAGTCTGGGTTTTGCTTCTGTCGAAGAGATAGACGAGTTGAATATCCTGCAAGCTTCTCTACTCGCAATGAAGCGAGCGGTCTTGAATTTAGAGCTGCTGATGAATCTAAAAATAGGACATGTCTTGGTGGATGGAAATTTTAAAATTCCAGGTTTGAGTCGTGCCCAGACGGCAATAGTTAAAGGTGATCTGCGATGCGCCCCGATCTCAGCCGCTTCGATCATTGCCAAGGTGGCTCGAGATCAGTTGATGAAAAAAATGGGAGAGCAGTTTCCAGGTTATGGATTTGAAAAACACAAAGGCTACGGATGCCCCTCCCACAAAGAAGCCATCGCCCAACAAGGTCCCTGCTTGCAGCACCGAAAAACCTTTTCAGGGGTCAAAGAATTTTTGTCGCGGCCTGGCTTGTGAGGAAATTGCGCTGCAGTTTTATCTCAAGCAAAAATACACTCTCCTGAAGCGACGATGGAAATCTCCATTTGCTGAGATCGATCTTGTCCTGAGATCTGCTGAAGGAGATTTGACTTTGGTGGAAGTCAAAAGCTTGAACTCTCTGGAATATCTTCATGTCCGAATCTCCTCTAAGCAAAAATCTCGTTTGCGACGGGCTCTTCTTTTTTCTTTGGAACGAGACCCAAGCTGTCGATTGGAGCTTGCTGTCGTGAGTCAGCGAGGCCAAGTCCAAATCATTCAAGATTTTCTTTTACACTAAGTTTTTGTGGACTGAGCTTTTGGTTGACCCCAAGTCTGACTGCCATTGAAATGAAAAGATGAGTTCTAAAAATCACTTTTTTTCATTTCTATGCATGAGCTTTTTGATGAACTTGGTTGGACTGAGTCTCAATTCTAAAGCATTTGCTGCGAGCGACATGACCGTGTTTTTGAAATGCAGCGGATATGGAGCTGCAGCAGGCGCGATTTTAGGATTGGCCTCGCTCGCTGTGAGCGACAACCCGAGTGGAAAAATCAATAACGTGGCTCGAGGGGCCTCGTTGGGATTGTATGCTGGAGTTGGTTTCGGACTTTACAGCATCAATTCGAGGTCTCTTCCAAGTCAGCGCCAGGAAGAAGCTTTCAACTTGAATCAGGTTTGGCTTTCGCCAGTCTTTCATGTTTCCCAGATTGATGGCGGCCAAATCAATTGGCTGAATTTATCCTTTTAACTTTTTGTTGAGCGATCCTTTCAATTTTTTGTTTAAATATAAATTGAGTAATAAAAATCACAATCCGAATTTGGTGATCAGCTCTTCTGTTAAAGGCGGTTTGGTCGCTCCATCCCAGATAAAGTTTGCACTGAGCATAAAATTTGTATCTCCTCCGGGCACCCGGTAATGAGAGACACCGACGTAAAGGCAATCACCTGGCAAGCGAAACTGCGCGCCGTATCCCCAAGACTTGAGGTAATCCCCTTGGCTCGGCTTGGGTGAATAGGTGAATTTAGCAATCAGATCCAGCCAGGAAATTCCTTTTTTGAACATGTAGGTGAAGTTCTCGGTGCGATCTCCAACATCTTGATTTGCTGAACCTTCAAAGGTCAGAACATGTTCTATTTGAAAAAAGTCTCCTTGCAGATTGAGCAAACGCACACGAGAGGTTGTGTTGGTCACTTTTTGATAGGGTTTGTAAAGCGAGTTTTGATAGATCGCAAGATTCGGAAGAGTGATTCGCAACTCGGAGATCAGACCTTTCAGTGGCTCGCCGTTGGGATTTCGTTCGGAGAGATAAATATCGTAGGCTTGAGCAAGTTTCCAGGACAGAAACTGAAGGTAAATAGGAGTGCCGTTCTCCCAGCTTTTTCTGGTTAACTTGTTGCTCACTCCGACAGTGAGAAGCTTTCTGTCGTAAAGTCGATCATTATAATCAAATTGCAAACTGGCTGGGCCATTCAAATCCTTGTCACTGACAGCATCCGTGACCGCAAACGGACTTTCTTCTGAACTGGAGTCACCAAAAAAAGTATGGTGAGGGTGATCAAGCCAAGGAATATTAGTGAAAGAAATTTCAGGTTGAATCTCGTGTTTGACTCGCTCACTTTGCAAAGAATTAAAATCTCCATAAATGCGGCTGAAGGTGCTTCGGGCGCTGATGCTGGTTCGCAGGTAGCGTCGACTGTTGTGAGATTCCGTTCCGACCGGAAAAGTATAATCGGTTTCACGGTAACTGATCTGAGGCAGCAGCTCGAGATTTTGCAATTTGATTGGACGAGCCAAGGTGGGTTGAAAATCCAAACGCTGGCCGGTTCGGATTAAATCTTTGCTCGGATCAAATCGCGAGTCTCGATTGGCTTCGCAGGCCGGATTTTTTTCCCAATCCGGAGTGGCACAGGAAACCCCGGAAGCTTTAAGATAACGATTTGTTGTGGTTCCCATATAACCTGAATTTAAATTATCGAAGGCGGAATTGGCTCGAGCAAAATTCACATAATCAAAATCAAAAGAGGCCAGGAAATCACTGCTCCCAAGTTTGCTGGCGGTCTGAGAAAATCGCAACTCTGGCAGACGGTGCACAGAGTCTTCGTTGCCAGCCAGTGGATCTGATTGAATGAGATTTTTGTAGTAAGAAGCATCTAAATTGTAATGTTGGTTCACCGTATTCTTGGTGATTGAGCTTCGATTTTCGAGTGAGGAGTCGCCGTGATTAGCCGTCTCCATCGGAAAATCTTTAGGGTACTGCAGATCGCTTGCATTGTTCAGCTGAGCTCGGTGAATGAAATCATCTGGCATTTCGTAATAATGATTGTAACGAAGAAAGTAGCGATTGACAGCTTGCCCTTGCGCGCTGAGGGGTCTGAAACTGTTCAGTCTGGATTCGTCGGAGAAGACTCGGTCTCTCAAGTAGCCAAAATCCAACTCACCTTTGCTGCTCGGATTTAAAACATAACGATAATTCAAGAGAGTTTTGAGGCCTCTCAATTCGTAGTTTGTCAGTCCAACTGTTGCATCCTGACTTCGTGAGATCACCCAGAAATAACTTTCAGAGAAAGTCAGTCCTCCGCTTTGTGAAAGCGCAAGCTCCGGCGTGAGGAGGCCTGACTGCCGATCGGATTTCAGAGGTACCAACAAATAGGGGAGATACAAGACGGGCACTCCGGCCACTCGCATGACGGAATTTTTGATGTAAGCATAGCCACCCATTTCAGCTCGAATGCGGGATCCGGAAAAGCTCCAAGCTTCTGGACAGGTGGTGCAGGTGGTGTAGCGGGCGTTGTCAGCAATATAATCGGACTCGCTCAATTTTTGAATTTGATTTCCTTCGAACAAAACATTTCCCGATTGAACGAAGCCGTCGATGATCAAGCCCGTGTTGGACTCGTAATCCATGATCACTTTTTGTCCTGAAATATTCGCCTGCGGAGTCGTGACTGTGACGTTGCCGCTTGCTTCGATTGTTTTCGCACGAAGATTCACATGGGCTCGGTCGGCGCTGAGATGTTGATCCTGGTAAATCAGCTGCACTTTTCCAGAGAGATCAACTGTTTCATTTTCCAGATCTCGGCTGGAGCTTTGCGCTTGGACAGTTAAGCCTTGGATTCTGGATTGATTTTCACCAGCCGCCGAAGTTTGTCCGTAAGCCATCGGGAAAATTTGAAAAATGAAAAGGCCAAAACAAAAACAACGAAGCAAAATCTTCCTCACATCATTTTGATTTCATCACAAAAACACCGTCCCAATTATCATCTGGAGGGTCCTTGAGATATTTTCCACAGCGTTCGACATAAAGCTGACTTGGAGCATCCTCGGGTGAAAGAGTCAGTGCAGTTTGAAAGCTCGCTAAAGCCGTTTGAAAATTCTTTTCATGGTAAAGTTGAAAACCTTGAGAAAAGGCGTCTAGCATTTTCTGTTTTTCTGGGTTGGCTTGGCCTTCGCAAATCAATTCATAGATGCGAACTGGCTCATATTTCCCTTTGACTCGCACCCAATCCAGCTCGCGACCAGTGAAACTGTCTTTGACTTCATCAAAAGTGAATTGAGAGATGGTAATTCGGGTACCGTATTCTTTGTTGATGCCTTCCAAGCGAGAAGCCAAATTCACCGAATCTCCCATGACGGTGTAGCTTCGAACGATATCAGAGCCCATGTTGCCTACGCTCATGTCGCCGGTGTTGATACCGATTCCAATGTCAATCAGAGGAAGATCTTGAGCTTTGAATTCTTTCTGTAACTGGGCCAGCTTGACCAAGCTTTGCAAAGCGCATCGACAAGCCGCTTTGGCGTGGTCGGGATAACTGATGGGCGCACCAAAAAAAGCCATCAAGGCATCGCCCATGTATTTATCCAGAGTCCCTCGGTTGGCGAAAACAATTTGAGTCATCGGAGTTAGATACTTGGTAAGCACGTCGCCTAAGGCTTGTGGATCGAGTTTCTCGGAAATAGTTGTAAAGCCTCGGACGTCGGAGAAGAAGACAGTCATCCGCTGTTTTTTTCCGCCAAGCTCGACATTGCCTGGATGCTTGAGGATTTCATCAACGATGGCTGGGGAGACGTATTTCGAAAAAGTGCTGCGAAGGTGTTTCTTTTTTCTCTCTTCGGTCAGATATTTGTAAAAGAATAAAAAGATGTAGAGAAATAAAATCAGCCCGGCCGGCAGAGTCATTGAAACCAGATAACCTTTTTTTAAGAAGAACTGATCGAGAAAAATCACTGCTCCCACAGAAGCTAAGGTTAAAATAAATCCAGCGATGGCTCCGGTCCAAGCAATAGCGATTGAAAGCAGCACTCCAAAAACCAAAAGTGCCGCTGCCATGTACTGAGACTCTGCCTCATAATTCTTGAGAAAATTTTGCTCCATCAGATTCGCAAGCGTGTTCAAATGTGTTTCCGGACCGGGAAAATTTTTATCAAAAGGAGTGACTCGAAGATCGTAGATGCCGATGGCAGTTGCTCCGAAGATAAAAGCTTTGCCTTTGATAAAGTCAGCCTTCTGAACTTCAAAATCTTTTTGATTCCATTCCGAAGTTTCAGGATTCCATTCGGCCTGACTGACGATGGCTGTTTCTTTGCCATTGAAAAGTTCTTTCGCAGGAAGGTAAACAAACATGTTCCGACCACCGGCATAATTGATGTTCACTCGACCCTGTGGATCGATCGGCACTGGGCCGACGGCCTCTTCGGGATCCTTGCTCGGATTGACGATCATGAATTTCGTTAATGTTTTTTGCTCAGGATGTTTGGGATCTTGGTTGATTTCCACATCGGCACGGTAGCCTGTTGCGAGCAAAAAGGTTTGCAAAGCGATCGAGGGAATAAAACTTGTACCTAAGCGATTTCCGGTTCGGAAGAACAAATGGGCCTTTCGAATGGTTCCATCCGAGTCCTGATTGGCATTGAAGCTTCCCGTGTAATCGCCGCCCGCTTGAACTTGATCCGTGTTGATGGTCCAGCGTTGATGTTGCAAAATGGGCATTGGTTTCGAGAGCGCTTTAAACTTTTCAATAGCAGCGTCGACCGGCAGATCTTTCAGATCCTTCGATTTTTGAAAGATCTTGCCATAGTCCTTCAAGGTATCCTTGATCCAAAGATCATTGGGAGTGAGCCATGACTCGCAATATTTCATATTGGCTGACTGGAGTAAAAACAGAAGCTTTCGCTTTTCAACTTCGCTCAATTCTTGAACCGATTTCTTATTGAAAACTTGTTTCAGGGCTAGTTCTGTATTGTCTTTTTCGATAGCGGGGAAAAGTTGATCGAAAACCTTATCAAATTCGAGATCAACGAAAAGATCGGCCTCGTCGTTCACGATAAACGTGGTGTTGGTATTTTTCACAAACTTTTCTGCGTTGGCTCTTTTGAATGCTTCGTTTCGACAGTAATCTTGATAGGCAGAAAGTCGACTGTCGTCGGACTCTTCATTGAAGGCGCCCAAGACAAGCTTGTCGCGATATTTTGCGATTGTGGCAGCCAGAATAGAGTCAGGCTGACCCTTGGCTTTTTCGATAGCCAGAGCAGATCGCAGTGGATCTGACTTCACGCCTTTGGTCTTATCCTCGATTCGCTGAATGGCTTCCAGAGTTGGGTCCGTTTGAGCTTCCGAAAATACGATATCAAAACCAACGGCCTTAGCTTTATATTTCATCATTTCTTCGATGACGAATGCGATTTTTTCACGACTCCAGGGCCAGCGTCCGATTTCTTCAACCGATCGATCGTCGATCGTTAGCAGAGCGACTGGGGCGCTGGGTTTGCGAACCCCGCGCATGCGAAAGCGAAGATCTTGATTGAGCAAATCAAACTTTTCAGCAGCTTCAAATAAAGTTCTTTTCCAGATTGGCAGAGTGTGCCGAAGGCTTTCTTGCTGGCCCCGGACCGAATAAAAATTGATGGCAATCAACGTAAAGATAAGAGTCAAAATCAAGCCGAGAGTCACTGGCGAGCGAAGGATCTCAAGGAACGGATGCAACCGATCCGCGGACTTTTTTTTCTCGGTCGGCTTTGGAGTGGTGGCCAAATCTTATTTCCTCTATGGTTTTCTTCATGGATCGTCTGCTTTCATCGTAATTGCATCTAGCCTAGACGTCAGGTGTTTTTTATTTCAACGCTTTTGCATAAACTGGCCCTCTGTCGCTCTCTTGAAACAACGCCTGACAACCGAAAATAAAGAATGGGGGTCATATGGAAGCTCAGTTGAGAAATGAAGGCGAATACACGGTTATCACCATTCGAGGTCCATTGAGCATCGAAAAAACCCAGCCCTTTCGAGAGCTCTGTCTCAGGCACCTTCTAGGTCGCAAGGTTATTTTCAA
>JAYUCD010000040.1:0-7785 GCA_043740515.1 Bdellovibrio sp.
ATGTCGCTAAAGTATTTTCCCAGAAAAATGCTAAGCAAAATAGAAACTATTGGAATGGAAAGCTTGCGAAAAAGAGGGAGGCCTGGGCTTTCTCCTCCAGGAATAAACCGACTGCCCGTCGTATAGTCGCGTTCTCCTCGAATGACTGGGTTAACAATTTGGGTTAACTCGGCAGTGAGCATTTTCCCGTTGGAGGACATGATTGCTACACCGTCATACTTTTCTTGTTGGGCATAAACAATTCCTGATCGAATCGCCGCTCCGACGCCTAGGTTCTGAAGATGTCTGATGACCCGAAAGTTCATTTGCGTTGCTACAGAATCGGATCCATCGGTCGACCCATCGTCAACAAAAACAGCGTCTTCAACAGGCCAAAATTTAATAAAATCATCGAGAAAGTTCTTCACTTCCAGGCTTTGATTGTAATTGACGATAATCACTAGAATTCGCATCTGATCAATAATTTTCTTGTGGGACATTTTTGTACCACCAAAATGGATGCACAAGCACCTGCATTCTGTCGTGTTTGTTTAACCACTTGCTAAAACATCCTTCTCTCCAGCGAGAGCTGCTATCACTGAGGTATTTCATATCTTTGGTGAAACGAGTTTCGTAAGCATGATACTCTAGTTTCCACCGGTTCATCAGTGTAGCAACCAATTCAGGTTGATTGGCCCTCGTCGGCTCATGAGAAGAAAATCCAATGACCTTTTCACCCGTGATATTCTCAAAAATATTTTTTTGTCGATCAGCGTAGGAATCAGCTTCCAGGTCAATCGATTGAGCGAAAGAGGGTTCAAAATGCAGAGCAACCTCATGTCCCATTTTTTTTAAATCTAAAATAATTCTTTGGCTGTCATAACTTAATAAATTGTAGCGTCTCGAATGCAGGCGCAGAAACCAAGTAGACCGACAATCCGCTTTGTGATCAATCAATGCCATTCGATGCGCTACCTCCAAGTCCAAATCGACATCATGGCGTAGAATTAAAACTTTTCCTGCAGGCGTTTTATGTAAATATTCTTTGAAGCTAATGACCGAATAATTTGCAGATCGATAAGCCTTTAAAGTTTCAAAATAATGATCGAGTGTGAAGTTGTCGGGACTTGAGCTTGGCAATTGAAGAGAACTTTCTTTAGTTTCGATCACGGTTCCAACTTTCGCTTAATTTTTGTCGAGGGCAGAGGGGTCACGCGATGATCGTCGGCGACATCGGAAGTCAAAGTCACTCCCAAGCCGATGAAAGCATTATTTCCAATTTTAATTCCATTTAAAATAGTGGAGCTAGGGGCGATCCAGCAATTTTTTCCAATCCGAACACTTCCGCCGATCATCGAAAGTGCGATAACCAAAGAATCTTCTTTGATTTCGCAGTTGTGAGCGATGTGAACGAGATTGTCGATTTTCGCTCGAGTTCGAATGACAGTGTCATCCAAAACGCCGCGGTCAATGCATGTGTTGGAGCCAATCTCGACATAGTCTTCCAAGATGACGCTTCCCAAGTGTGGAAATTTCTCCCAGGTTTTCTTCTCATTCACTTCGTAGCCAAAGCCGTCTCCGCCAATAACTGCACCCGGTTTCAAGTTGCAAAACTTTCCAACACGAACTCCATCGTAAATATAATTATTGCCTAAGAGGCGGGTGCCTTCGCCAATAGTGGATTTGCCAATAAAGCAGTGCGGTCCGATGTGGACGTTGGGTCCAATTGAAGCTTCTGGGTGAATCACAGCGGTAGAATGAATTTCATTTTCCAAGAAAGGAGTAAAAAATTTGCCGAGGATTCGGAGAAATGCCAGTCTCGGGTTTGTGACGACAATCAGGCAAGCATTTTTAGCGAGCTGGTTTGAAATACTTGCAGAAAGCTCTGGCAAGCAGAAAATAACGGAAGCTCTCGAATTGTTGATGGCGGCGATTCCTTCAGCCCCAAGCTTATTACAAAAACTAATTTCTCCTGGCGATGAATTGCCAAGTGATGAGACTCCGACAAGAGAAGGCACCACTTCCGGTTGAAGAACGCTTTGAACTTGGGTTCCCAGCAGATCCGTGAGGTCCTTTAAAGAAATCGAGAGCTTGAATTTATGCATCTCAGTCGCTCATCCTTTGCAATTCAGTATCCTCAGTCTTCGGTTGTTAAACGGACTCTGACTCCATAATGACTTTTTTAAGATTTGAAGTGAAGGGAAGATCGAGACGGCTAGACCACGTCTGCAAATCTTTGATTTTTCTTTCCCGGGGCTTTACGGACCTAAGTTAGGTTTGAAAGAACAAGTGACTTCATTTTGATTTTGCCAACATTTCATCGGCCTTCTGAAGGGAATCTAAAATGGGTTTGTTTAAGCCATTGGAAAATGCATTCGCTTCTTCGAGTAATTCTTTAGCTTCCCTCGCTCGTCCTTGCCTCAACAAAAATTGAACATAAAACAGGCGAGAATCGATCTTGGAGAGATCATACTGCATGCTTTTTTTATAAAATTCTTCGGCCTTGGCAAGGTTTCCGGTCGCATCACTGACAATTCCTAAATTGATCAAACACACAGAATAGGTTGGCGCCACTTCTGCGCATTTCGTCAGCAGGGCATCAGCCACAGCATATTGCCCTTTCGACATATATTCGAGGGCCAAATTATTTTTAGCCCGGGGGGAGCCAGGATTTTTCAAAACAGTGTCTATCCAAACTGCTTTGGAAGACATAAAATCAAAATTTCTATACAGAGTTCCGCCAGCCAAGGCTACCAACAGACAAGCGATGATCCATTTTTCTTTGATTTGATTTTTGATCCAGCGATCGCTCGCCTGTTCCATCACTTGAATCATACCAAAACCAAAAAATAAAAATGGAATATAATCTCGATGGTCGCTCACCGGTTCCGACAAAGGAACGATGGATGAGGCGGGAAGAATGGAAATGTAGAATCCTAAAATCGCGAAGCCAATCGAGTTCTTGAGTCGGCAAAGTCGAATAGCAAAAGCTAAAATCGAAAGATGAAGGCAAAGACAGAGAATATTGAGCGGAGTCCAAAGCTCGGTAGCAAAGCCGAAATCTAAGTTATCAAAATTAAATCCCACAGGCCAAAAATAGAAATGCACATAATAAAAGTAAGCTCGCCACTGAGTTGCAAAATAAAGAGAGCGAATCACGCTGCCTCGGGCGATTCCAGACGTGGGCTCAAAGTGAGCATAAATCAAATAAGCCGAAAAGATGGCTGTGATCGAATAGACTAAAAGTGGAACGATTGCCTTTTTTGAAACAAGAAAAGTCTTCTTGCCTGAGAGAAAGAAAACTTCAGCGACAAAAACCAGAGCGATTAAAGTGATGCCCTCCTCTTTGCTCATCACGGCGAGAAAATAGCAAATCGCTCCCAAAGCCAATTGCCATATTTTTTCAGATTGTCGGAACCGGAGATAGAGATAAAAAGAAGTCATGTAAAAGAGCGCCGTCAACAATGTCGTACTGGCGCCAATGTAATTCGCTACTTGTACAGAAACTGGATGAAGTAAAAAAAATGCAAATGCAAAAAAACTCGAGCCCCACCACAGTGATTCCTTTTCAGGAAGCTGATTTTTTTTAGACGGGCGAGAGCTCTCCAGGGGGCCAGCGATCTTCGACCACTCTTTCCAAAAGAGAAAAGTCATGGCCGAAACCAAAATCAAAATGATTTTTTTGCCGATTTGAAAAGGCAAGGGTTTGCCATCTCCTAGATGCCACATCAGCTGAAAAAAATTAAACGTTACAGGCCGATAGCCATAGTTTTCAGGATTCGATGAAGCCGCTTTTGCACTTTCCCATGGAAAGGCAAAATAACGAAGTGAATGCACGAATTGATTGGAGATGATGGCGTGAGACTCGTCCAAGAGATAAGGGGTCTGAAAACTGGGACTGTAAACGATGAGATAGAGCAGAATGATGAGAGCAAAGCTGATTCTGCTAGAATGCGTCTGGAACATATGTTCCAAAGATTAAATCGGAATTAAGAAGCGACCTCAAGCTGGCTTTTTAAAACTCGACCTTCTTCATCGACTCGACCAACGACTTTGCCTGGATTTCCTACGACCACACTGTAGGCCGGGATGTCTTTGGTCACCACTGTGCCGGCACCGACCATTGCCCATTCGCCAATCGTGATTCCTGGAAGCACAGTTGCGTTGGCGCCGATCGAAACTCCTTTTTTTAAAATCGTATTCAAGCAAGTCCAGTCCGTCACCGATTTTGGAGTTCCATCTTTGTTGATGGCACGGGGGATTTTATCATTTGTAAAAGTCACGCTAGGTCCAATGTAAACGCCGTCTTCAACGGTCAAGCCATGATAGAGTGTCGCGAAATTTTGAATCTTGACATGATTTCCAATTTTGACTTCAGCATCGATGAAAACAGATTTTCCGACCACGCATCCGATGCCTAATTGCGATCCCCGGCGAACATGAGCATTGTGCCAGATCTTACAGCCATCTCCGATTTGGGCTCCAGCTTCGACATGTGCCGTGGGATGAGCCATATAATTCAATTTTTTTGCAAAGAACTTTAGACCGAAAAAATTAAAAAGAGTTTTCATAAGGGACTGTTCGGTTGCTTGACAGTTTTCCTGAAGTTGGACCTTCGTCATAAATTTAGATTAGTTTTCGATCATGCAACCAAAGCCGTCTGTTGAAGGTGCAACCTTTCCAGCCAGTACCAACTTCAGAGCTTCAGATAGATAATGCGGGGATGGATCCTTCGATGGATCAATCACGGCAGACTGATAAATAACGGCGAGATCTTTTACAATGTAGGCGCTGGGCGTGACCCGGGCGTTAAAAGTCTCAACCGATTTTTTTTTAGGGTCATACCTCAGATCAAAATGGGGTCTGAGTGCTTTTTTAAATTTCATAAAGCTCGAGATTGAGGTGGCACCCACATCCAAAACGATTAGTTGAGCATTGGGCCTCAGAGCGGTCGCCATTTCCTCAAAAGACTGAAAGCTGCTCTGGGAGCAGGGGCAATTGAGGTTTATTATTCCGTAAATAAATAGTTTTTGTGAGCTAGACCTGAGGCCTAGTGTTTCATTCAGAGATTTAATTTGATCTGGATTGGTAATAGAGTGGGCATGTGAGAGACTAGTAGACATCAGAAAGGGGAATCCCAACTTGAGAAAAGCGATTGCAGTTTTTTTTGCCATTTTCATTTTGATTTCCCTTCAAGTTGATGAAGCATCGGCCGCCTCAACTTCTGACTCTGCGTACTTTATCAAAGGTCAGCCAATTTCACAATTTTTTCAAGACTCTAGTCTGGAAGCAATTCAGGGAAGCCAGCTGTTGAGTGACCGAATCCAATCCTCGCCAGAAGACCATCTCGTCGTATTTTTTGCAACATGGTGCTCTTTCTGCAAGCAGGAAATCCAAAATTTTTTAAAACAAGTCAAATCAGGAGAATGTCCAAGGATTAGTTTTATCAGCCTAGATGATGACGTCGTTGCTCTCAGAAGCTACCTGAAAAGCATGCCTGGGTGGCACACTCCCATTTTTTGGGTTAAAGAAAAAAAAATGCGGCGGGCTCTTGATGTGAAGCGACTTCCGTTCTCTGTTTACAGTGGCAGAGATAAAAAAATTTTTCGTGCCCGAGGGGGAAGCCTCGAAGTAGAAAAGCAAATTGAATTTTTGATTGCAGGAGCCGATGGGCGAAAAGCTGCATGTGAATAAAAATAGAAATGGCGGATTCACTCCTCTTGAATTGCTGATTGCTGGAGGTATGGCTTTTGTGGTAATCGCCGGAGTTTCTGTGCCGATTATTTCGCAAATCCAACAGCGCAAACAGACGGAAAGTTATTTTTGGCTTGGCCAAATTAGGTCTGAAGTTATTGTCGCACTAAAAAATAAAATTTCATTCAAATTGGCAGTGACAAATCCTGCCAATCCTTCACTTCAATGTCTCGTGCCTAAAGTGACGGGCTCTGGAAATTCCTTGAACTGTTCGAATTCCGGAGGGGCGATTAGTCTTCTGCAAGATGCTCAATCTAAAACTCTTATCAACACAACTAGTGCGAATTCGGGCTTTAATAAAAATGGAGAGCCCTGCAATCAGTATTCGGACTCGTCAGTCGATTGTCCATTTCGTTTCGAAGTGAGTTGGGAGCCTATTTGTTCTACAGCAGGCACTTGTTTCAACCCTGATATCAAATTCGAAGGAAAGCTATTAGTCTCAAAGTCGCTTCCCGGTCCGATCAATCCGGCTTTGTATAGTTTCAAATGGATATTGCCGACCGCTGAAAAGGCCGACGTGGTTTGTGTGACCTCAGGTTTAGGAGGGGTTCAAGGCAGTGGGACTTGCAAGCTAAAGATCGATGCCAAGTGCAGTCCTGGGCAGTATCTCACAGGCTTCCAGTCTGATGGAACACCTATGTGCCAAGTTCTTGCTTCAAACGCTTGTCCAAATGGGCAGGTACTCCAGGGTTTTGACGGAACTGGAACAGTCAGTTGTGGTGGCCAGTGTTTACCACAACCTTAGTTTCAAACCAGTTAAACAGGAAACCTCAAGAGGGCTCCATTATGGTTGCTGTGTTGGTTTCGATCGTGATTCTGTCTTTTGGAATTTATATCATCTCGGACTATATGAATCGGATTTATCAGAATGAACGCCAAGCTTATGTGATAAAAAAATTAGAAATTTTAAAGCAAAGCATGGCTGGCTTTCTTCGCAACGATGCTTCTTGGCAAACGACAATCAGCAGTTCAGAAAACAATGCAGCTGGATTTCAATGTCTGGCGACGAACTCTTGCGTAGGGGGCCGACGATCCTTTGTTTTGCTGGATGCTTCAGGTCAACAGTTGTCGAACTCATCGAGCCCATCTTTCGGAATGGATTTAAATGGAAATCCCTGTTCTCAATTCAACAAAACAAAGCCTGATTTAGTCTGTGTCGCGCGGTTTGATTACGAGTGGGAGCCGGATTGCCCTGTTTCCACGTGTCTCAAGCAAGCTCCGCGGATTTTTGGGAAATTAAGTTTTGCTTTTCCCATTGCCGTCTCTGTGAACACCAGGAACTTTGATATTGATTTTGCGAGGGGAAAAGAAGTTGGAACTGTGGGCGAGACTTGTGCATCCATGAAGGGTCGACTGAACGCTAGCGGCAAATGTGAACTCCCTTTGGCGGGTGTGCCTTGTGGAACAGCCAAATCCATGAATGGACTTGACCAGCAGGGTTCAATTTTTTGCGAAGACAGTCCAGGCTACGGACACCTAACCTGTCCTACAGGTCAGTTGCCAGTCGGAATGAATTCGTCCGGCCAAATCGTCTGCGCCCAAGCGGGAAATAACCCAAACGGAAATTAAATGAGGAACAAGATTTGTATGGAAAGATTGGATTTAAATACACAAAGAAACCAAAGCTTAGCAGTCAAGCTTTTGATTTTTACGCTCTCGATTTTTTTGTCTCTTCAGGGATGGTCAATTCAGTCTGTCAAATCAATGCGAGTTTATCTTGTTTTCGAGCCGCAAAAAACAGATTTGAAAATGAAGTTATATAAATTGCCTATTGAGCGAGATCCAGACAGTGGAGATATTGAAATCAGTAGTCTTTCGGAAGTCTTGCCGAACATGCCTCCGATCGAACACGGTTTCGAGCTTAAAAAAGGAGCCATACAGCCATTTTTGATGGTGGTTGAAAATAACTCAAACGCTCCTAAATATTTTTTTGCCGTTTCTCACACCATTTTGCCTGAAGCATCTGGAATAGGATTCAAGTTAGGGTGTCTTTGCAATAACCATATTTTCGAGGTTCCTGCAAAGAGTCGTTGGACGAGAATTGGACGGGTG
>JAYUCD010000041.1:0-3323 GCA_043740515.1 Bdellovibrio sp.
GACAGTTCGGTTGCAGCCGGCCTTTTGGTTCGGCAGGGCTATGAAGTGATCGGCGCCACCATGCAAGTTTGGGATTACTCAAGCTGTGAAATCGATGAAGGCAATGGAACCTGTTGCTCAAGTCTCGATGTGGATGATGCTCGAAGTGTGGCCGACCGACTGGGAATTTCCTTTTATGTTCTCAATTGCGAAGCCAAATTCAAAGCGGCCGTGATTGATCCATTTTTAAAAGCTTATCTCGAAGGCCAGACCCCCTTGCCTTGTGTGAACTGCAATACTTATTTGAAATTTGATCATCTCATTCGAAAAATGAAAGAGCTTGAATGTGATTATTTGGCGACAGGTCATTATGCTCAGATCATTGAGGATGAAAATGGAAAGCCGCGCATTTTCACCAGCGAAGATGACTGGAAAGACCAAACCTATTTTTTATTCACGATCGAACCCGAAGTTGTGAAACATTTGCTTTTCCCGATTGGACATTTAAAGAAACCGCAAGTTCGGGAGATGGCTGTCGAGATGAATTTGGCCAATGCCCAGAAAAAAGATTCGCAAGGAATTTGCTTTGTCGGCAATCAAGGCTACGGAAAATTCATTGAATCCCAAGTCGATCATAAAATTCTGGCGAGCAAGGCCGGTTGGCTGAGACGTTTTCCGAGCGGTGAAAAGATGGCTCAGCACTCGGGCATTCACTTGTTTACCTATGGCCAGAGCAAGGGCCTAGGGATGGATCACCACGAAAAACTATTTGTACTTAAAATTGAGACAGACACCAACACGGTCTGGGTTGGTGATGAGCAATATCTTTACCGGAACGACGTCGAAGTGATTGATCCTCATTTGATTGATGAAGTGAAAGACGGCGAAATTCTTGATGTGAAAATTCGCTACTCGCACAAAGGTTCGGCCGCTCAAATTTTTAAAACTGAAAATGGGTTTCGCTTGAAATTTCTAGAACCCCAACGAGCCGTGACTCCAGGTCAAGCTGCTGTGATGTACAGAAACAAACAACTGCTCGGTGGGGGATGGATCAGTCTATGAATTCCAATCCCTATCAGATTCATACCTTCGGTTGCAAAGTGAACACCTATGACTCTGGTTTGATACAAAAAAATTTACAGCAAAGTCAGCTCAAACTCGATCCGGCTGCAAAAGTTCATATCCTGAACACCTGTGCGGTGACGGCAGAAGCGACCAAAGAAGCTTTGCGAACCATTCGACGAATCAAAGCCAAGCAGCCTTTTGCCACCGTGGTCGTGACTGGCTGTGGAGCGCAAGTCGATACGGAAGCCTTTCGCAATTTGCCTGGAGCTGATTTGGTCGTTGCCAATTCTCACAAAGGATTGCTGCCACAAATTCTTGAGCAGTATTACAAAGGTGAGCTGAAGGAAAAGGTTTTCAAATCCAATATTTTTCGCAAAGAAGATTTAGAAATGGGCGGTGGAGAAGAGCAATCCCACACAAGGTCATTTCTCAAGATTCAGGACGGCTGCAATAGCTTTTGTACCTATTGTGTGATCCCCTTCGCTCGCGGCAAAAGCCGAAGTCTCCCAGTTTCAGAGCTGGTTCGCCGGATTCAGGAACTCTCCGCCAAGGGAGTGAGAGAAGTTGTTTTGACTGGAGTTCATATTGGAGATTACGAATTTGGACTTGAAGACCTGGTCGAAGAGCTACTCCTGAAAACCGAGATGCCACGCTTTCGTCTCAGCTCGCTCGAACCCGTCGAAGTCACTCCTCGTTTGCTTTCGCTGTATGCGAATCCTCGGCTGTGTCCACATTTTCACATGAGCATTCAAAGTGCTGAGACGGAAACTTTGCAAGCTATGAAGCGCAAATACACTCAGAGCGATGTGCAGTCAGCCCTTCGGCAAATTCAGATTCAGGTTCCCAATTCTTTTGTCGGTATGGATGTGATCACGGGATTTCCAACTGAAACGGAAGCGCAATTTGAAGAAACCTACGCCACTTTGGTTGAATTGCCTTGGACCAAGATACATGTGTTTCCTTACAGCGAAAGGCCCGGCACGAGAGCTGCGACTTACACCCAGTCTGTGCCTTGGGATGAGCGACTGAAGCGAGCCCAAAAATTACGTGAGCTTTCATTGCATCGATTTCAAAGTCAGGCGCTTCTGCAGAAGGAATCGACAAAACAAGTTCTTGTCTTAAACAAAGCCTCAAAAGGCGGAGCTCAGAGCTTGTCGCGAGATTATTGGCCGGTGAAAATCAATTCGGTGCAGGTTCTTCCTGCCGGCGAAGAGATTTCTGTGCGCATCACTGGTTATGAGCACAATCCACAAGCGATGGAAGGGGTTCTTTTGGGGGAGCCAATTTAAATGGGCGAATTTATTTCATACCAATTTAAAAATTCTGAAATGCTGGATCAGGCCCTGACTCATAAATCATTTATCAATGAGGGCGGAAAGAAGCATTTGCTTCACAATGAAAAACTGGAATTTTTAGGGGACGCCGTTTTGGATTTGATTTTGTCAGAACATCTCATGGAAGTTTTTCCAAGTGACGCCGAAGGTGATCTTTCAAAAAAGCGAGCAAGCTTGGTCAATGAGAGCACCTTGGCGCAAATTGCTCAAGGCCTCGAGCTTTCAGAAATGTTGCGACTGGGAAAAGGCGAAATCATTTCCAATGGCAAGCAAAAGCCGCGTCTGCTGGCCAGTGCATTTGAAGCACTTCTCGGCGCTGTCTTTCTCGATGGTGGATTTGATGAGGTTCGCAAAGTGATTCGAGAAAGTTACCGGGAGCTTATCACTCAGATGAATCCCAGTGATAATTTTGAGCAGGATTACAAAACAAGATTTCAAGAAATTTCTCAAGCCGATTTGCGCGAAACTCCAACCTATGAAGTGACCGATGAGACGGGACCTTCTCACAATCCACAGTTCGAGGTCAGTTTGACTTTGCAAAGTCAGCTGCTCACCAAGGGTTTGGGTCGCAGCAAAAAAGCAGCAGAGCAAGACGCGGCTCGGTTGGCCATTGAAACTTGGAAGCAAATTTTAGAAGCAGGAACTTTGAGGAGACGAGATGTATAGATGTGGATTTGTGGGCCTGATCGGCCAACCCAATGCTGGCAAGTCCTCATTGATGAATATTTTAGTGCAAGAAAAAGTATCGATCGTCACCGCAAAGCCGCAAACCACCAGACGCCGAGTCTTAGGAATCGTTTCTGATGATCAAGGGCAAGTGATCTTTGTCGATGCACCCGGAGTTTTGAAAGCTGCAAAGGGCTTGAATGCCTTTCTCACTCAGGAAGCTGAAGACGTGATCAAGCAATCCGATTTTTTTATCGCCGTGCTTGCGCTCGATACAGC
>JAYUCD010000042.1:0-7028 GCA_043740515.1 Bdellovibrio sp.
GCCACGACCGTGGTGTCAAACATCATGTCGACCTGACCACCGATGACATCCTGAATGGCCGGGCCGCTGCCCTTGTAGGGCACGTGAATGAATTGCGTGCCTGACTTGAAGCCCAGCAACTCCAGCGCCAGATGCTGCGAGGTGCCGCTACCGGCTGAGGCCGAGGAAATTCTTCCGGGTTTTGCTTTCGCTGCGGCAAGCACATCCTGCAGGGTTTTGTAGGGACTGTTCTGGCCAACGATCAGAACCACGGGGTTGGTGCCGATCAGCGCTACGGGTGAAAACGACTTGATCGGGTCATAGCCCAGCTTGGGGTAAAGACTCACATTGATGGCGTGCGAGCTGATGGTCCCGCCAAGCAGGGTATAGCCGTCGGCAGGCGCGCGCGAGGCGATTTCGGAACCTACGCTGCCGCCGGCGCCACCCCGGTTGTCAACCACGATGGTGGTGCCCAGGATGGGGCCCAGTTTTTGCCCGATCAGCCGGCCCAGGATGTCGGTCGTTCCACCGGCCGGAAAAGGCACGATGTAGGTCACCGGCTTGGTCGGCCATTTATCTTGCGCCCAGCTGGGCAGTGCCACCGCGCTGGCAATGGCAGAGGCGATGGTTGAGCGAATAAGGGATCGTCGTTGCATGCAGTCTCCAGTTTTTGTGTTTGCGTGCTGAAAGAAGCTCAGCGAACCATGCAGGGCATCTTGTTGTTGAATTTCCAGTCGGAAATCAGGTACTGCATGGCGACAGCGTCATTGCGCGCGCCGAGACCGTGCCTGAGATAAAGCTGGTGGGCTTTTTTAACTTCAACCATGTCCAGCTCGACGCCCAGGCCTGGCGTTTTCGGTACCGTAACCTGGCCATCCACAATTTGCAGTGGCGCTTTGGTGAGGCGCTGGCCATCCTGCCAGATCCAGTGGGTATCAATCGCCGTGACCTTGCCGGGCGCAGCGGCCGCCACGTGGGTGAACATGGCCAGCGAGATATCAAAATGGTTGTTGGAGTGCGAGCCCCAGGTCAGTCCCCAGGTCTGGCAAATCTGTGCCACGCGGACCGCGCCCTGCATGGTCCAGAAGTGCGGGTCGGCCAGCGGGATATCGACCGACTGCAGATGAATCGTATGGGACAGTTCGCGCCAGTCGGTGGCCACCATATTGGTTGCGGTGGGCAGACCGGTGGCGCGGCGGAATTCCGCCATCACTTCGCGCCCTGAAAATACACCTTCTGCGCCGCAGGGGTCTTCGGCATAGGCCAGTTCCTTGTGCCGGCCCTGGCAAATCCGAATGGCGTCTTTCAGCAGCCAGCCGCCATTGGGGTCCAGCGTGATGCGGGCATCCGGGAAACGCTCGGACAGGGCCACGATGGCCTCCATTTCTTCTTCGTCCCGCAGCACGCCGCCCTTGAGCTTGAAGTCCTTGAAGCCGTAGCGCTGGTAGGCGGCCTCGGCCAGCGCCACGATGGATTTGGCATCCATGGCAGGCTCGTGGCGCAGGCGCAGCCAGTCGTCGCTGGCGTCGGGTTCGCTGATGCCGCCGACGGTGTCTCCTTGACCGTTGAAATCGGTCACGCCTCGGCGGCTCTCGGGGCCTAGTGAAACAGTTGCGACTTGCTTTAATAAAATGGGCGCTCTGCTTTTTGCGGGCAAAGTGATCACGGCATTTTCTAAATCTTCTTTGCTGGAGATTAATCCTGAGGAGCGCACCATCGCTTCGGTGCCAGAGAACTCAATAACTCGGCCTCCGCTTTCCTGATTTGAGTTTCGGACCGCATCCATCACTTGTGGTAAAGTGATTTGCAAGAAGGCAAGCTTTCTGGGATCGACTCGAACTTGGAACTGATTGACGAATCCGCCGACAGCGGCCACTTCGGCGACTCCGGGGACAGCTTGCAGTTGAAAACGCAAATTCCAATCTTGCAGTGAACGCAACTGGGCCGGATTTAAATTTGCTGATGTATCCACCAAAGCATACTGATAGACCCAGCCGACACTGGTGGCGTCGGGACCCAGTTCAGTTTTTACTCCAGCCGGAAGTTGGCTGGTGATGCGAGATAAAGTTTCAACCACTCGGCTGCGAGCCCAGTAGAGATCGGTGCCATCTTCAAAAATCACATAGACATAGGAAAATCCATAATCGGAAGTGCCGCGCACCGCTTTGATTTTTGGCGAGCCCAAGAGAGACGCAATGATCGGGTAAGTGACTTGTTTCTCGATGACTTCAGGCGAGCGATCCCATTTTGAATAAATGATCACTTGCGTATCGGAGAGATCGGGAAGTGCATCGAGAGGAATGTGCTTGAGAGAGAAAATCCCGAGACCGAGCAAGATCAAGGTGCTCACGATCACCAACAATCGATTGTGGGCTGAGAACTCGATTATTTTTCGAATCATAAGTTTTCTATCACTTGAACTGTCCCCGAAGCTTTGCTTCCGAGTCGATTAAAAAATTGGGGCCAGCTGAAATCACTTCGCCTTCTTTCAGCCCTGTTAGAATCTGATATTGGTTTTGACTTTTGACTCCCAATTGCACCGCACGAGCGGTCAAACTGTTGTTGCTCGAGAAAACATAGACCAAGTCTTTTGTTCCCGAATGCAAAACCGCATCCTCGTTGATGACGATTTGATTTTTGAGCAGGCTTTCAATCTGCGCCTGAAAGCCACCTTCAGCGGAAAGTTTGGCCGACGAATTCAAGCTTCCGGTAACTCGTATTGTGCGACTGGTGGGATCCACCAGGCTGTCAATTGAAGAAATTTTTCCTCTCAGGATTTGTTCCGGCGAGGTGGTTGGACTGCCCGTGAATTCCATGCCAATTTTAATTTGTGCTAGATCTGATTCGTAAACCTGGAAGGCAATTTCTTTGGCGGAAAGAACTCGCCCAGAAACAGAGAGGCTGAGCAGGAGATCCTTTCGCTCCACGGTCGCTTTCGCCAGTCGAGAATTTTTTTGTTGAGTTTCGCTGACTTCAACCGAGGAATCGTCTGGTTTTGATGATGACTTGGAAGCCGCCGTACTCTTCACCAGAATTAATGGCATACCGCAAATAGGACATTTGCCCGGTGAGTGCAGATGGATTTGCGGATGCATGGAGCAAGTATAATAGCCTTCGGGAGCATCCCCAGCCTCAGCCGAAGAAGCCGCAGCGCCTGCGGGTGCCGCACCAGAATCCGCAGTTTTCGTGCAAGCTAAAAGACCGAATCCACCGTAGCAAAGAAGCAGGCTCCCTTGGAGAAAAGTTCGTCGATTGAGAATGGAGCTGCGGAAATGTTTGCTCATGAGGAACTTCCTTTTTCGGTCAGAGCCATGAATTCGGATTGAGAAGTTTCTAAATCCATTCGAAGCTCGATGGCTTTGAATTGGAGCTCCAAATAATCCAACATCACCGAGCGATGATCATTTAAAGCTTCCATCGTCCGAGCCGAAAGATTTTCCACCAACTTCATTCGTCGGTGTGCTCTAGGTAAAAGCTTGTCTTTCAAATTTTGCAACTGCCGACTCAAGGATTCGATTCGTGAATTGAGTGACTGAAGCTTGCTTGAGCTTTCAGCTTCAGCCTGGCGAAGCTGACTTTGGGCCTTCAGATTTCTTGCTTCCAGCTCAGAAACTTCAGCTTGGGGTTGCCAGAAATACAAAAAAGGTAAAGTGATTCCGAGCATCAGCTCTGAGCTTTTGCTGCTTTGGTCGTTGCCGTTGTAAGCCCGGTAACGAACAAAAAAATCTGGCAGGTAGGCCTGCTTTTTTAAATCTCGCATCAGTTGCGCAGATTTCGCCTCTGACTCTTTCCAAAGCACCGCTGAAGTTTTTTGACTGAGTGGCCAGTGTTTCTGTATTTTTTGTTTTTCCAAAGGTGGCAGCAGAGGCTCTAAGCCATCAGTTTTTAAATCAGGTACAAAAAGATTCAATGCGGCCGACTTTTCAATCACCAAAGATTGAACTTCCTCAGCTTCATTTTCAGCTCGGTCCACTTCGGATTCAACTCCGAGCAAATGAATTTGAGCCGAGCTGTCAGATCGACTGGTGGACTTTGAAATCCGGGCGTGGGATTTGAGCCACTCAAGTTTTTGCAAAATAATTTTTTGTTTTTCGAATGCGCTCCAGTACTGCAAATAAGCGACTCGGGCCTGATGGATCACAAACTGTTTTCGGTAGGCTGCACCCGCTTTTTGCGAGTCTGCATCTAGGCTTCGAATTTCTTTTTCTTTAAAAATTTTGGAAGGGAAGGGGATTTCCTGGGAAAATTCAAGGCCCTGATTGCGACCGCTCCCATCATTCATTAACATCAAACCAAGCATGGGCGGGGGGAGGCGAATTCCTCGAGCTTTGGAAGCGGCTTCATTGCTCGCAGCATTTTCGATCTCAAGATCCGGACTGCTTTTTTGGACTTGGGTCAGAAACTCGTCCAGGTTGAAGCTTTTCGCTGTGCCTGTGGTCTTGTGATCCATGCCCCAACATGAGGCAGTGTAGCCAAGCGAGAAAATCAGAAAAGACACAAAAATGAAGTTTTTCAGCTGCATCACTCCCTTTACGCTGGCAGGATTTCATTTGTGACAAGGATTTGCAAATTGCAAAAATGGCTCCAGAAAAAAAATTATTTGGTCCTTTTGACCTGTCTCAACAATCCGCTTGGCTTCGGGCATGCCGGGCATTCGCACACAAGCAAGAAGACCCAATTGACAGTGGAAAACTCGCCAGCCTTTTCTCAGAATCAATCTCTGAAGGATATCAACCGGCAGAATTTCCTTTCCGTGGTCAAGGGAGCGAAATTGAGGATCTTGAAGCGATCCAAAAAGATCTTCAGGAAAACGCGATGCCGCCTCGCGCTTGCCGATGGGTGCAATTTGGGTTGGCCACTCTCCAAGTCAAAAAATAAGTTTAAGTTTTGTTGAGAGGCTTCAATCTTCCAGTTCGAATTAGAAGTGCCCACCGCAACAAAAAGAAAGAGCCCCGACTCTGTCCAAACTTTAGTCAGCTGATTCCGCTCAAGGGCAGCCTCGAAGGGACTGTCTCATTTTGAGATGCGAGAAGCGCGGCATGAGCTTATGGCGCTTTTTTTAGCTGGCGCGGGGCTTGATATAGCATTTGTGTGAAATCAAGGAGCACTTATGAAAACCAATTGCATCCGTCTTGCTATATTAACTGTTTCTCTGTTGGCGATTGTGGCTTGCGGGAAAAAAAGTTCGGAAGAACCACTTCGGGTGGGAGCGGGAACCAATCCTGGTTTTGTACCGGGCCCTTCGAATCTTCCAGTGAATCAGAATATGATGCCAGGGCAGCCGATTCAAGTGATGCCCACGGCCGGAGCTGCAATTACCGACGCAGTGAAAATTTTGATGTCACCGACCATTCCTGCTAATGAAATTGGAAATGTCACGTCGATAGAGCTCAAGGGTGATGTCAGCATTGACCGCACCAATGGAACTTTGATTCCAGGCAACATGCAAGGCGCTCAAGGTATTCAGCTGACGATTGTTGACTCCAACGTTGGCCAGCAGCCGAGCTCTACCAGCCCGACAGGATTGGTAGTCCCAATGGTCGTGCGGGTGACTCCGACGAGCGGTGGAATGGCGAATGGAAAAGTGGATTTGTCTTTTCGAGATGCCACGGGAGAAATCCGAATCAGCGGAACTTACGACAATATGAATTTGACGGCCGAAGTGACTTTCGTAAATTCTCAACCAGGATATCTGAATCAGACTTCAGGTTCACTGGGTCGGATTCAAGCTCCGATCTGCAGCCTGGTTCGATGTAACTAGAACGCTGAGTTATCCTTCGATTTCGATTGATCTGAATTATTCCTTCACTAAAGTCTGTGATAGCGGCCGCTCTGGCCGCATCGGTGAAAGAAGGCTGCAGTCAATGTCCCAAAATTTTCATTTTGACCCGACATTGCTTCAATCCTTGGTTGGCGGTTCTTCCGCCTTAGATCTTCCCTCGCTTAACTTTCAAACTTTTAAAGAAGCCGATGCCTTTCTCATCGCCTACGGATTCTCTGCTGATCAAGCTTTGGATCTTGAGCGCTTGTGGTATTTTCACCGCCGAGCTTTGGTGCTCATGCAAGACAAATTGGGATTTAGCTTGGAAGAAATTCCAGAGAAATTGCGCGATCCAAAATTGCTCGGAGACCCCAGGCAGCTTTTGCTATTAGCGAGCTCAAAAAAAGATGCCCAAATGCAAAAGTGGGCCTGCGCACTTCTTCGCTGTATTCATGTTTTTGTGCACGCCGAAAATGATTTGTTTTCGTCTTTTGCAGAAGAAATCCAAAAGCAGATTTTATCGCCTTTTCAGAATTGCATCTACCATGACGGCACCACAGGTACGACATTTCTCAAATCCCTCGAATCCAGTGATCAGGCCCCGATTGAATTGAAAGGCTTTGAAACCAAGCCATTCAAAACTTCGACAAGCACAGTGATCAAGCTTTTAGCGAAACCCAATGCTTTGGCGATGAATGTCTTTGATAAATTGGGAGTGCGCCTGATCACGCATTCGGTTTTTGATACCTTCCGAGTGCTGCGATTTTTGATCGAAGAAAATTTAATCAGCTACCCGCACATCATGCCTGACCAATCGACGAACAATGTCTATCCCGTCGAATTATTTATTCGCGCTTGTGCCGAACTTGCTCCCATTGCAACGGGGAAAAGCGAAACAGAGATCGATCAATTTTTTATCGACTATTTGGCGAACCACCGAGAAGAAGGCGAATTTGTCCGAAAGCAGAATGACTTTTCAGGAAACGATTACCAGTTTATAAAATTTATTTCTCGTAAATTAATTCGAGTCCCGGTGCCAGGACAAAAAACTGAGTTTTCATTTTTCTATCCATTCGAAATTCAAATCGTCGATCGGGACTCGCACCAAAAAATTCTTTCTGGTCCTTCTCAGCATCAGGCTTACAAGGATCGACAGAAGCAAGCGGCTCGCAAGCGAATCTTCCCGGAGAGTCCGTGATCAAACTGATCTGCTCTCTGCGCGCGATTCTCGGCTTGCTTGTCTTTTTGCCTTTCACTTTGCTCTGGAGCGGAGTTGCGATTCTGGAAG
>JAYUCD010000043.1:0-11521 GCA_043740515.1 Bdellovibrio sp.
AGGCACTCAAGATCTTATAAACGAGAAATCAAATCTCCGCAGAGTCCCTTCCCTTACGCAAATACGAGGTGGTATGGGCTTAACTGAACGGCATTAGGCGGGAAATCTGACGATCTTTTGGTCATCCTGGAAATGATTTTATGACCAGCAAAAATTGTCACCTTCGCCAAAGTTTTTGGAGTAAGTTCCACAGCACTGAAAAACAACAAACAATTTCTAATAGCTTTTAGAAAAAAAGGAAAAACATGAAATCATTGAAAATCATAAGTTGCGGAATGTTGGGTCTCCTCGCGATCGCCTGTAGCAAGTCAGACACGGCCAGTGCTCCAAGAGTTCCAGCAGTGCCCGCCAGTTTGAGTTTCCAAAAGCCAGCAGTGGGTGCGGAGCTAACCAAATCTCAAGTTGCAGAGTTGAAAACGATCTTCTCAAAGAAATCAGTGATGGTTTTGCCGCCGGGAGAATTGGTTTTTCCTGCAAAAAACACCGATCCGTCTGAACTCGCTTGGAAGGAGTCCTTGCTTGCAAGGCAAGATCCCAACAGTGCACAAATGTTGAAAGATATTCGCTCAGGTTGCAGTAAAATTCGTCCGACTGGAAATGTCGACGCAACTTTTCCTTTGGATGGCGCAAATTTGGAAAATTTGAAAGCAGGAGACAAGCTGGATTATTCGGCCAGCGCAGGTTTGTCTGGCAACGCATGTCCATCACCATTTAAGGCCTCATCGGGTACGGGGATGCGTGTAGAGCAAATCGATAATGCATCTCAATCGGGCACAGCAACTGGCGAATTCAACACAAACCTTCAAGCTAGCATTGCCAACCCACGATACGCTCAACTTTTGAATTCAAGAGGGGTCATCATGGAAAGCAGGGTCTCCACAATTGCTTCACTTGCTGACGCCAAATCATCTGGGGTTTTCACGGTTTCTATGTCTGGAACTTATCTCACTTTGGATGCCTCAATTCCATTCTCAATGGAAGTTCAGTATCTGGGGCGTCAAACAAGCACCAAAGATGCATTTGCCGAAGTCGTGATGAAAACATCCGTTCGTTTTCCACAGCAACCGATTGAGATCGTTGTGCATTCTGTCGGCACCGGCAGCCAATCTCAAAGCTCAAGTGAGATCTACATCAACGGACATTTGACCAGTCAAGCTCAGTATGAAGAGTTGTTTGGGAAAAACAATCCGGCGGGAAATGAATCGAGCAATTCAGCACTGCAGGTTCTCAAGTAACTAGATCCGGATAGACGAGGAAAAAGTAGAAAGGTCGCTCCCAAAGAGCGGCCTTTCTTTTCGTTGCGATCGTTTAGAGCGGCTGATCGATATTCAACTTCCAATCATAGTCCAGAAATTTAATTGGCAGACTGCCATCTTCCAATTTGGTTTCAACAGGCTTGCTGAGCTTCATATGTGTCGCCAGAAAATGACGGAGTGATTTAAATTTTTTGCTGTGGTCGAAATCTTCCCCGTACCATTTAAATATTGAAGAAATTTGCAGGTCACTTTCATTCTTTGCAAAAGTATTCCGGTTTTTATCATCAAGAAAACTGTGTGCGGAATTTTCTAATTGAGCCTCTAATTTTTCGGGGATAAAGGCTTCTGGATTGAGGTTGGGACATCCGATAGCCGCGCAGTTAAAGGCAAAATGCATCCGTGGCTCGTCAAATTGCGGCCTCGCCAACTCTTGCTCGATATGGTCTAAGCTGCTTTCCTCGCCGAGAAAGTTGAAAAATTTGATCTTCCAAGTGCTTTTGATGAAACTGCCAATATCTTTGATGCTTGATAAAGGTTTTTGCGGCGAGGTGTGAGAAGCCACCAAATCTACTGTAAGGGCATTGTAAGAATTAAATAAAAAAGCAAGCTTCTGCGGCTCGGACCAGCTTTGGTAATCTGAAGCTTTCACCGCTTTGACCTCAATGAGAAAGGCATCCAAATCCTTTCGGTCTTTTTGCAATTCATAATATTTAAATCGAGTGGCAGCCCCATGAGTGACCACAAATTTTTTCAAGCTTTGGTCCCATTGTTTGTAAGAATGATCGAAGGCAAAAGCTGGTATCCCAAGTGCGCCGACCAGAAACGAGAAAAAAATCAGTTGAAACAGTAGAAAGGGAGTCCATTTCGCAGCTCTTGATGTCATTTTTCCTCCGTTGAATTCAGATTGCCTCAACTGAGTTTCTTATGGTGTGATGCTAGCATCAAATCGGAGTCGGAATGAAAAAACTAATTCTTGTGATTGGCATTTTATTAGCAGCGTTAGCCTTTTACTATTTTGGCTTAGCCCATTATTTCTCACTTGATTACCTTAAATCGGAGCAAGCAAATTTACAAAAGTCTTATGAGGAAAACCAACTTTTTTTCATCCTGAGCTATTTAGTGATTTATATCATTTCCACAGCGCTTTCATTTCCTGGTGCCACAGTTCTCACTTTGGCTGGAGGTGCCTTGTTTGGATGGATTCCCGGAACCTTGATTGTGTCGGTTGCGAGTACGCTGGGAGCCACCTTGGCTTTCTGGGGAGCTCGCTACATTTTGCGAGACTCGGTTCAGGGCCGCTTTTCTTCTGCCCTGGAGACGATCAATTCTGGCATTGAAAAAGAAGGCGCCTTTTATCTCTTCACCTTGCGTTTAATTCCAGTGGTGCCTTTCTTTGTGATCAATTTGGCGATGGGATTGACTCGGATGAAGTCCTGGACTTTCTTTTGGGTCAGTCAACTTGGAATGCTCTTGGGTACAGCCGCATACGTAAAAGCGGGAACCGAGATTGCGCACATTGATAGCCTGCGCGGTTTACTTTCCCCCTCGTTGATTGGAACTTTTGTGTTTGTCGGAATCCTTCCTCTCCTTGCTAAAAAAATTGTCAATGTTTTGCGATCTCGAAAAATCTACAGAAACTTTAAAAAGCCAAAGTCTTTCGACTATAATCTTGTCGCCATTGGGGCGGGATCGGCTGGATTGGTCACAACTTATATTGCGGCGGCGGTGAAAGCGAAAGTTGCCCTGATTGAGAAACACAAAATGGGTGGTGATTGTTTGAACACCGGCTGTGTGCCCAGCAAAGCGCTCATTCGCTCCGCTAAATTCATGCATCAGGCGAAGCATGCAAAAAAATATGGGATCGCCAAAGCGGATTTGCAGTTTGATTTTGCCCATGTGATGGAGCGAATTCAGTCCGTGATTAAAAAAATAGAGCCGCATGATTCCGTTGAGCGCTATCAAGGCCACGGGGTTGATTGCATTTCGGGAACGGCGAAAATTCTGAGCCCCTTTGAAATTGAAGTGAATGGAAAAGTCATCACCACGAAAAATATTGTCTTGGCAACCGGAGCGCGGCCCCTGGTGCCGCCGATTCCTGGCTTGGAAAGGTTCACAGCGTGGACCTCGGATAGCATTTGGAATCTGCGCAAACAGCCAGCAAGGTTGCTTGTGCTTGGCGGGGGGGCCATCGGCGCCGAGTTGGCTCAAGCTTTTTCCCGGTTGGGAAGCGAAGTCACGATCGTCGAGAAAAGTCCACATCTTCTGGCTCGAGAGGACCTAGATGTCTCTGAGTTCGTTGAAGCTCGATTTCGCGAGGAGGGTTTGCAGGTTTTGACCGGGCACACAGCCAAAGAATTCAGCGAGAAACAGGGGAGCAAAATTTTGCACGCCGAGTGCGAAGGAAAAATCAAAGAGATCGAATTTGATGAAGTTTTGGTAGCGCTGGGTCGGGTAGCGAACACCAAAGGTTATGGCTTGGAAGAATTGAAAGTGCAAATTTCAAAACGCGGGACAATCGAAGCCGATCCCTTTCTTCGAACCAATATTCCAAATATTTTTGTCTGCGGTGACGTCACGGGCCCATTTCAATTCACACATGTAGCGGCTCATCAAGCCTGGTATTGCGCGGTCAATGCTCTGTTCGCGCCTTTCAAATCTTTCAAAGCCGATTACCGAGTGATCCCTTGGGCGACATATGTCGATCCTGAAGTTGCAAGGGTTGGATTGAATGAAATGGAAGCACGGGAGAAAAAAATTCCTTTTGAAACCACTCGCTATGAGCTTGATGATTTGGACCGAGCCATCACTGATTCGGCGGATCAGGGGTTCGTGAAAGTTCTGACCAAGCCGGGAAGCGATGTCATTTTAGGAGCAACCATTGTCGGTGCCCATGCGAGCGATATCATTATCGAGTACATCGCAGCAATGAAGCATGGTTTTGGAATGAACAAGATTCTGGGAACAATTCATATCTATCCCACGATGGGAGAGGCAAATAAATATGCGGCCGGAAATTGGAAAAGATCGCACGCGCCGGTCTGGGCCTATCCTTGGCTTGCAAAGTTCCATGCCTGGCGGAGACACGGGTGAAAAGCTTAGATGAAGGCTTTGTTTCACCAAGTCTAGCCTAAAGTCCCACTTATTTTCGCTCAATGATCTCACAATAAGATTTTAAATCCACACTTCGACAGCATCTCCTCTTTTGTTCATGCAGATTGCTTCCGATAATTTGAGTGAGTTCAAAAGACGAGGAGTGTTGCGTGAACAAATGGTTTCGTGGATTTCGCTTAAAAATGATAGCGCTGGTCGGGATGAGCGGGCTCGTCGTCTTGGGACTATCTGCTTACAGTTTTTACCAGTCGAGCGCCTTTGCGGAAAAGATTCTGCGCTCTGATAACGTGCAGGTTCCTCTCACTCAAGCTATGAACTTGATGTCTTCGGATTTGAATGAAGTGGCGCGATTCTTATGGACCGGCCTGGTGATCAGTGAAACCTCTGAAATTGAAATCGCTCAAGTTCGGGTTGAGAAAGCGTCGAAGGATTTCGAAAGCCAATTGAATCTGGTGATGAAACTTCCCTTGAATGAAATCAGCAGGGTGAAGATCGATGAAATCAATCAGGCTTGGCCAACCCTGAAGTCAGAAATTGAAAAAGCTACAGCTGGAATGAAAACGATTGGCAAAGAGACAGGGGTCGCAGCAAGTCAAATCATGTTGAAATCGATTCGACCTTTGATTTCCAAAGTGAATTCGTTGGTTAGAGAATTGAATGAAGCTCGAGTCAAATCAACCGAGATTGAGACCAAAAACGACGAGCGGGATATTAGCCAAGCTAAAACGATTTTGCTTTTGGTTTCTCTTTTTTCTTGTCTTGTTTTATTTTCTTTTGGTTTTATGATTGCCTCAAGAATGGCGAAAGTTTTGACTCAGGTCATTCATGACGTGAGTGATCACAGCGAAAAGGTCACAAAAGTTTCCAGCGGTCTTGCCGCGGCGGCGACCAGTCTTTCCTCCGGCGCCATGGAAACAGCAAGCTCACTTGAAGAGACGGTTGCTTCGACAGAAGAGCTCAATAGCATGGTCCGAAACAATGCAGAGCATGCTCGCCAAGCGGCAGTTTTGGCCACCGAAGGCCGGGCGACGGCAGAAGTGGGACAGCAAAATATCAGCGCCCTTCATCTTGCGGTGGGAGACGTCACCAAGGCCTCGAAGCAAATCGAAGAGATCATCGGGGTAATTGATGACATCGCATTTCAAACCAATCTCTTGGCCCTCAATGCAGCTGTTGAAGCCGCACGGGCAGGCGAGCAGGGAAAAGGTTTCGCTGTTGTGGCTGAAGCGGTTCGAACTCTTGCTCAAAGGAGTGCTCTTGCCGCAAAAGATATTGGAAAATTGATTGGCGATAGCGTTGATAAAATTGAAAACAGTCGAGATTTGGCTGAAAAAGGCCGGACTCAGCTGAATAAAATTGTCGAGTCGATTCGAAAAATTTCAGACATCAACACGGAAATTGCTGCGGCCAGTGAAGAGCAAGCTTCAGGTCTCACAAATATTTCGAAAGCCATGAATGAAATTGATTTGGCAACTCAGCAAAATGCTTCGGCTTCTGAAGAAATTTCTTCGACTTCGGACGTGATGATTTCTCAGGCGGTATCATTAAGGGTCCTCGTTGGAGACCTGATTCGCATGGTCGATGGTGTGACAGTCTCTGCGGAAGTTGCGGCCCCGCGAGCTACCACCAGAGATTCAAAGACAGATTCGAAGGGCGCTCCGAAGCCGATCGCGTTCCCAATCAAAACTAAACAGCAGTCTATAGTTAAGACTGTGGTTAAAATTCAAAACTCTGGTGCTGCGAGTGCTTCCATCAAGCGGCAGAACAAGCCGGACCTTGAAAGCATCTTGCCGATGAAAACAAGTCTGGGGCCTGAGCGCAAAGTATCCAAGATCAGCGGATTCTAAGCTGACATTGGTCGAGTCCCTCTCCAAGAAGGACGAATAATATGCTAGCTTTGAAACTGTGAATTTATCCACCCATGATATAGCAAAAGAAATAAAGGCTTATTTTTCACTGAAAAGTTTCAGCGAGGATTTTGTCTCAAAGCTCGCTGCACACTTGAAGTTGGTTGATTTCAAGGTCGGCGAGGTGATTTTAAAAGCTGGTCAAAGCAACGGCAGACTTTATTTTTTACGCTCCGGCACAGTGGAGATCCTCTTTCAAGGTGAGAAAGTCGCAGAAATATTCAAGCCGGGCGAGTCCTTTGGACAATTAACCAGTTTGTCGCAAAGACCGAGCTCGACTGAACTTCGAACTCAAACAGCCGTTCAATGTTTTTGTTTTTCAGGTTCTGATTTTTCATCGGATCCCAAGCAGGAACTGCTTTTGACTCGACTTTATGCTGTGCTTTTATCTGAGCGGATGATTGATCTGTTCGAAAAAGCAAAACTGTACGAGGTCACGGCGAGAGAACTGGTTTTGAAGAAGCGTGAGCTGGAGACTTATTCGGCGGCACAGATGAATTTTCTTCGTGGGGTGACTCCAGCGCTACGTAAAAAAGTCCTCATCGTGGAGCCAAGCAAAAAGCAACAAAATATTGTGAAGGCGGCCGTTGCTGGCGCAGGAGTTGATCTTTTCGTTGCGACAACTGTTTCAGAGGCTCAGAAAATTTATTCAGAATGCTCTTTGGATCTGATTTTTTGTGAAAGTTCCCTGACTGATTTTTTATTTTGGAGTCAGCAGCAAGCATTTCAAGGTGAGAGTGTCTTGGTAGAATCCGGCGAAATTGATTTCAATCGATTGGCGACTTTGCCTTTCGTACAGAATGTCATTTCCAGAAATCCCGAGGATCGGATCGCCACGGCAAAAAGCTTTCTCACGACTCTTTCTAAAATTCTTCAATCGGATTACTTCGGGATTGAAAAGTATTTAGCTTGGGGCACGGAAATTCAGACGGTCACACTGAAATCTTCAGTCGAGAGAGAGCAAATCAAAAAACAAATGGCCGATTATTTTTATGCGCTTGGCATTCGTCCGCCCGTGTCTGATCGAGTCCAGCAAGCCTCTGAAGAGATGATGATGAATGCGATCTACGATGCTCCTGTGGACTCGCAAGGAACTTCTCTTTTTAATCATTTGCCCCGAACCACCGAGATTCAACTGCATCCAGGTCAGCAGCCGCAATTTCGCTTTGGTTGCGACGGGAATTTTCTGGCGATCTCAGTACGAGACCCCTTCGGTGCTTTGCCCCGATATGTGATTATCAATTATTTGGAAAGCTGTTACGCCAATCAGGCAGGTCATTTCAATTTAGCCAAGGGCGGCGCCGGCCGAGGCTTGCATCAAATTTTGGAGAGCTGTGACTGGACCATTTTTAATATCAAGCCAGGTCAAAGCACCGAGGTGATTGGTTTATTTGATCTGGTTCATAAGAGCTCTGGCCTGCCTCAGTTCCACTACTTCTTTCTGAAGTAAATATTAACCTCGACCTAGAGCGAGCTTCGCTTTTTTGCGCCGCCTCTGACTTCAAGTTTCCGCTCATTTTAACCGATTTAAGGAGAGAGCCGGAGGTTTGAAATGACTGGTGATAAAACAAAAATTCTGTTGGTAGATGACTTCGAAATGGTTCGCTTGATGCTGCGAAAAAGTTTGAATCGCTTAGGTTATCAAGAAATCGTTGAAGCACAAGACGGCAAAGAGGCTTGGGATTTGCTGACTCGAGCGCAAATGGCCAATCAGCCCTTCGGGATGATTTTTTGTGATTGGAGCATGCCTGAGATGACTGGCATGGAAGTGCTGGAAAAATGCCGTAGTTCGAAAGAATTCAAGAATTTGCCTTTTGTTATGGTGACTGCAGAAGCCGAGCAAGAGGGTGTTGTGAAAGCCCTCAAAGCGGGAGCGAACGAATATTTGATCAAGCCTATTTCTGCTGAGACCTTGCAAAAGAAAATTGAAAAGATTCTCAAGATAAAAACAAACCGGGCGTCTTAAAATTTCAATCGGATCGATAAAGAGGGCGTTGTGGCTGGCGAAAAAAAATTAAATATTGAATTGGGCGATAGGCTGTCGAAAGAGATCAACTGCGGCGTGCAGGCGACCTTTGGCAATATGTTCGGCGTCAAGCCGGTGATGCAGACTTATCGCATTGAAAAAGAATGCACGGTCGAAGGTGATATTTCTGGCATTTTGAGTTTGATGCAAGAAAAAGCCGAGGGAACTTTCATTGTCAGCTTTCCCAAGGAAACTATTTTTAAATTTTTGGAAAAAATGTACCGGAAACCTTTTGCCTCGATTGACCAATCCGTCAAGTCTGGAGTTGGAGAGCTCACCAATATCATTTACGGAGTTCTCAAGGCCAACTTAAACAAAGACGGCTACGCTTTCAAAATGGCTGTGCCGAGCGTGATCGTCGGCGAAAACCACACGGTGATGTCAATTAACTCTGGTGCGACCATGATTGTCCCCTTCGAATCTCCACTCGGTCATTTCAGTGTTCTGGTGACATTTCATCAGGCAAGTTCGGGTCAAGCGACAGCTGCATGAGAAGTAAATTGCTCGCAAATCATTTGAGTAAGGCCTTTGCATCTCAACTAGGAGAAAGTGATTTTCCTCGCCTCAAAAAATGGCTGGAAAATTCCGGTTCTGGTCAGGAGCAAGCTCAGCTTTTAAAATTGCTGAGTGGTTTGCCACATTTGCTCGATCTATTTGATCAAACTTTTAAGCAGCACGAAGAAAAATTTGCATCGGCAGGACGTGAGCTTGAAACCAATTTAAAAGAATTAACAGAAACCAATATCAACTTGTATTCGCTCAACCAAACATTTCAAGCCATGGTGAACAGTTTAGATCAGGCCTTTTTCCTTTTTTCAAAAGATGGAAGCTGCCTCAGTGTTCATTCAAAAAATTGTGAAAACTTTCTGGAGCGGATGCCACTGGGCTTGAATGTGACTGATGTTCTTAAAGTGACACCTGAAAAGAAGTCAGGCTTTCTTGACTGGTGCTCTATGCTATTCGAAGAAACGATTGAATTTGAAGAATTGGCTCGCCTGGGTCCTTCGCATTTCTCGCACTCCCAAAATCGAATAGTAGCCTTAGATTACAAAGCTGTGCGCAATATTCAGGGCTTGATCGAGGCGATTGTTGTGATCGCAACAGACAAGACAGACGAAATTGCGGCAAATCAAAAAGCCAAAGAGCTTCACGAGTTTGCGACTTTGGCAGTCTCTATTCTCAAAGGCCGAGGCCGATTTGCACAGTTCGTTCAAAAATCCCAAGGCTTTTTTGCCGATATAAGAAGCTGTCTGAATCACGAGCCCTTTCAGGCGATGGACCTGACTGTGGTTAAACGTCACCTGCACACTTTGAAAGACGCCACTGGCACCTTTGGAATGTTGAAGATGAGAGATAATATTCACCAAATTGAATCAAATATTTCAAAACACAAGGGACTTGTTGCTGCTCAATCATTTTTAAAAACGGCCGTTGTTCAGGCACAAGACCTTTTCGACCAGATCCTGCTCGAAAATCACGAGCTCTTAGGCGAAGCAAAATTGGGTGCGGCAGCGACGAGAGAAATACCAGTGGATCACTTGGAAAATTTTGCCTATCTTCTTAAAAGTGCAAGACCTTCGGACTTGAGTGCTCTCTGTGAGAATTTTGTGCAAGATCTCTTGTGCGAGCCTCTAACCAGTCGATTCAATCCTTACGACAAAGTCATCTCTGACACGGCCATTGCAACCCAAAAGAAAGTCGACCCAATCAAATTTTCCGGAGAAGATCCGCATCTATTTCCCGAAGCCTACCAAAATTTATGGGAAAGTCTCAATCATCTGTTCCGCAACCTGGTTGATCATGGAATCGAAAGCCCAGAGATTCGGCTGAAACACAAGAAGCCCGAAGCTGGGCAGATTTTTGTTCATTGTGAAATCTTAGAAGGTAAAAAATCTTCGGACCGAACTAGCGAGATAAAAATTGAAATTTCCGATGACGGGATGGGGATCGATCCGCAAAAAATCCGTGAGCGACTGAGAAAAAATGGCGATCTTCTCAGCGACTCCTTGAGCGACCACGAAGTGATTCAAAGAATATTCTCTGCAGGATTTTCGACTGCTGCGCATGTCACAGAAATTTCAGGTCGAGGCATTGGCCTCGACGTGGTTCAATCTTCCGTTCAAGAAGCGGGTGGAAGTATCAAAGTCCAATCTGTGATTGGCAAAGGAACTACTTTCCAAATTGTGTTACCCTTGATTCAAAATACAAACCAGAGGAGGCAACTGAATGATCACAAAGTTGCTGTTTAAAAAAACGAATTTAGTCGTTTTCCTCTTTGTTATGATGGGCAGCCATTTCTCACCATCAGCTTTGGCTCAAACAAGGGAATCCACCGCAGCTCAAGCTTTAGGAGAAGAGCCAACCCCCGCAGCGACCGGAGGTGTCTCCAGTTGTCTCTCCTGCCAACTCCAAAAAAATCCTAAGACTCATCCCAAAGCCAAAAATCAAAAAGATCTCAAAAGTCTTTACGACGAAGTTCTGGCCGACTGGTCTGATTCACCCGCAATTAAATCCTATAGCGAGTCGCCAAAGGTGAAAAAGATGATCGACGTCGCGCTGGCCCGCGCCAACGGGAACTTCAACAGTGGCGAATGTTATGCCTACGTTCGGCGTGCAATGGTTGCTGCGGGGTTTTTAACGCCAAGCCAGCTTCACGCAGGAAAAAAATATGAAAATGCGAGGCAGGCGGTAGAAGAAGGTCAGTTGCCTGGATATATCAATTTGATGAAGGACCCGCGATATGCCAATCGCTTACGTGGCGGGCCTGAATTCGCGCCGTGCGGGGCTCTTTTAGTTTATTCTCATGGTCGTCGTCCAGGTCACGTCGAAATCAAAACGTGCCGCGAGCCGTACGGTTATGTTTCCAGTTTTAAACACCACCGCTCGGTTGTGGGAGATATTCTCAATGGTCAATCGGGCCGGCAGTACACCCTGATAGGGGTTATGGTCCTTGCACCTAAAGAAGATTCGAGAGGTGAGAAATGAAATTCCTCTTACTAGCAGTGCTTATCTTTATTGCGCAGAATTCCTTTGCAAACTTTGACAACGAGAATGCTGCAATCTCACAATTGAAATCCTACAAGGCTGATGATTTGAAAAAGGATTTGAAAAAAGATTCGACCAAGAAGTCAGGTGACGGCTTGGTGATCGATAAGATGTTCGATGATATTCGCTCTGGAGTCGCTTTCGCTCTGGCTCAACCGGTCGACAAAAAAACAGTT
>JAYUCD010000044.1:0-4014 GCA_043740515.1 Bdellovibrio sp.
GGCCACGCGAAAACTTCAGACCAGCATCGTCGTCCGAAATGGTGACACGGCGGTTCTCGGAGGCTTGATGAAGGAAGATGATTTTGAAACGATCACCAAAGTTCCACTTTTAGGTGATATTCCGATTATTGGATGGTTGTTCAAATCTCGGCAGTCTTCTAAAGAAAAAACCAATATGCTGATTTTCTTGACGCCGAAAATTGTTCGCACACCTCGTGATTCAGATCAATTGTTGGGACAAAAGTTGTTGCAGCGCCAGAATTACATCAAAGGGATTGGCGGCCGAGATCCTTACGGTGAGACTGTGGATCAAATACAAAAACGTCGGGCGCTGGCACCGACTCCCCTAACCCCACTGTCTCCACAAAAGAGTAGAAAATAATTTATGGCAGTTTTGGACGTTCCTAACATTTTATCTCGCACGACCGGTTTGAGTATCGATCAAATTCGCACGGTGTTGGGAAATTTCAATGTAACTGGGACGTCGACGATTGGCGAAGCTCTGGCTGAAAAAGATTTCTCTAATGCCGATGAGCTTGTGGCGGATCTCTGCCGCGAAATGGGTTTGGATTTTATCAAAGACATTCCGGTGAATGATATCTCGGTCGACTTGATCCGCAACATTCCGATCAATTATGCCAAGCAGTTTTCGATTCTGCCCTTCAAAGAAGATCAAGATATGATTATCACTTTGACTGCAAATCCTTTGAATTCACGAGTCCTCGACGACTTGCGAGTTTTGTTTGGCAAACGCATCAAGCCCCTGATTTCCACTTCCTCAAAAATCCAAGATGCCATCAACAAAGTCTATGAGAAAAGTACAGCCAATTTGGCCGGTCTTGATGACATTGAAAATGAAGACTATGATCTCGATGATCCCATCGTGGATTTGCTCGAGGCAGGTGAAGACGATGCGCCGGTCATCAAACTGGTCAACTCGCTCTTGTTCCGAGCAGTCAAAGAGAAAGCTTCTGATATCCATCTTGAGCCCTATGAAAAAGACATGGCCGTGCGCTTTCGTATCGACGGAATTCTTTTTGATATTTTCAAACCACCTAAAAAATTACAGAATGCCATCACCTCAAGGTTGAAGGTCATGGCCAATTTGAATATCGCCGAGAAGCGCTTACCCCAAGACGGAAGAATTCCACTGAAAGTGGGCGGTAAGGACATCGATATTCGTATCAATTCTGTGCCAACTTCGCACGGCGAGCGCATGGTGATGCGTCTTCAGGATCGATCAAATGTGGTGCTGGAGCTGGAGCAACTTGGTTTCTCGGACGAGAGTTTGAAAACGATTGCGTCCTTGGTTGAGAGAACCTACGGAATTTTACTGGTCACGGGGCCGACGGGCTCTGGAAAATCCACGACTCTTTATGGGTGTTTGCAAAAGCTCAATCACCCGGATGTGAATATTCTCACGGTGGAAGATCCTGTCGAGCAGCGCATTCACGGCATCGGCCAAGTCCAAGTGAACAACAAGATCGGCCTGACTTTCGCGCAAGGGTTGCGAGCCTTCTTGCGGCAAGATCCCGACATCATCATGGTGGGAGAGATTCGAGACTTGGATACAGCCGAGCTTGCGATCAATGCTTCGCTCACGGGACATTTGGTTTTATCAACGATTCATGCCAATGACTCGGCAGGAGCTTTTCCTCGATTGATTGATATTGGGGCTGAGCCCTTCTTGATCGCTACTTCGATTTTGGGCATCATTGCGCAGCGCTTGGTGCGAGTTCTCTGCCCGCATTGCAAAATCAAATATGAACCGACCGATTTCCAATTGAATACATTAGGCATGACTCGCGAAGTGGCGCGAAAAGGAAATATTCACACAGCGATTGGCTGCAATCAGTGCAATCAAAAGGGTTACATTGGCCGAACGACCATCGCTGAGCTGATGATTGTGAATGACGAAATTCGCTCGCTTGTGATGAACCGACAAGATGGAAACTCGATTCGCAAAGCGGCCGTTGCCGGTGGAATGAAAACTTTCCGCGATCATGGAATCCAAAAAGTGCTAAGCGGCCTGACGACGATCGAAGAACTGTTCTCTAATACACAATTGGATATGTAAAATGCCCATTTTCGAGTACCGAGGCCTGACCCGAGACGGAAAAAACACCAAAGGCACGGTGGACACTGACAATTTGCGAAACGCTCGCATGAAACTCAAAAAAGATGGTATTTTTGTTATCGATCTCAAAGACAAAAAGAAATCATCAGATGCGAGCAACAAGAAAAAACGCGGTTCGACTCGCGGCGGGAAAGTTTCTGTACAAGATCTGTCCTTGATGACCAGACAGCTTGCCACATTGATCAAAGCAAATATTCCTCTCGTCGATGCTCTCGCAGCTGTCTCCGAGCAAGTCGAGCAACCAATTTTGCAAGAAGCGATCGCTGATTGCAAAAACATGGTCAATGAAGGTTCGCCCTTTTACAAATCACTTTCGAAATATCCAAATATTTTTAACAACATCTATGTCACATTGTGTGAAGCCGGAGAGATGTCGGGAACTTTGGATATGATTTTGATTCGACTGGCGGAATTCACCGAAGCGCAAAACGAATTGCGCTCCAAAGTGAAAGCCGCCCTCACCTACCCAGTCGTGATGCTCGTGATCACCATGGCTTTGATGGTTTTTCTTTTCACTTTCGTTATTCCAAAAATGGTGACTGTGTTTGAAAGCTTTCCGCAGCTCAAACTTCCTTGGTACACCGAGGTCGTGATCAGCACCAGCGGCATGTTGGTCAATTACTGGTGGTTATTTTTAGGCATCACCGTGGCTTCTTGGCTGATCTTCTCGAGCTGGAAAAAAACTCCACTGGGAAAAAGGCGTTGGGATAAAATTTCATTGGAAATTCCGATTTTTGGACCGGTCAACCGCATGGTGGCGGTGGCCAGGTTCACTCGCACACTGGCGACCTTGTTGACCGGCGGAGTTCCTATGCTAACGGCCATGCAAATCGTCAGAAATGTGGTCGACAACGATATTCTGGCTGACGCGATCGATGCCGCTCGAGGCAATATTTCCGAAGGAGAGTCGATCGCCGGTCCTTTGAAAAAATCAGGGCAATTTCCTCCGATCGTTATCCACATGGTTAATATTGGTGAAAAAACAGGCGAACTGGAAAATATGTTGGTGCAAGTTTCAGATGCCTATGATTTCCAAGTGAAGAACAAACTCGAAGGGCTGACAGGCTTGATGGGTCCCGTCGTGTTGGTTGTGATGGGCTTTGTAGTGGGAATTATCGTTTTTGCTGTTATGGTTCCTATGTTCGAGCTCACCAACGCAGTTTAATCTCAGTTTTTGAATGAATTGACTGTTTTAAAGTTTTTGAAAAAGAATTTGTGACGTTGAGCTTCAAAGCGGTGCGTGCGGAAGAAAAATCAGGCAAGATAGTCAAACGATGGAGATCAATTCAATGTTCAATCAAAAATCACTTCAAAATTCCCGCGGCATGACTCTTCTTGAAATTATCATTGTGCTTGGAATTCTCGGCAGCCTGATTGCAATTCTTTTGCAAAAAATCACAGGCGGAATCGATAAATCCAAAGTGGGCCAAAGCAAGATCATTATGGGCCAGACCATAAATGCTTTGAATATGTATTACACCGACTGCGGAAAATTTCCTGAAAAATTAGATGGTTTGGTTGCCGCCGATGCTGCCTGCAGCAACTGGGGACCAGAGGCTTACTTGAAAAAGCTACCGAAGGACGCCTGGGGAACAGACCTTGTTTACTCGGTCGAAGGAAATAATTTCCACTTGAAGAGCTTAGGCGCTGACCGACGAGAGGGCGGCGAAGGCTATGCAAAAGACATCAGTTCCGACGACCTCTGAGCGGGGCTTCACCCTCATTGAAGTGATCATTGTGCTCGGAATTTTGGGAGCGATGATCACCTTCGGCCTTCCCAAGTTTCGCAATCAAAGTAACAATATCAAAACCATCGTTCGGCAAATCTCAGGGCTGACTCGGGAAGTTCGAAATCAAGCCCGCATCAAAAAGATGAC
>JAYUCD010000045.1:0-2852 GCA_043740515.1 Bdellovibrio sp.
AAATCCATCTTCTTTTAGGGGGGAGAGACAAAAATCTGCCTTGGCAGAATTTATCTACACTCGGACAGAGCGCAGACTTGTCTTTTTCTTTTTTCGGAGAATTCGCAGCTGGTGCGCAAGCAAAGTCAAGGCTGGCCGGAAATTCTTTTCAAGATCTTAAATCCTGTCTTCGAGACTATAGAACTTGGATTTCTCATCGAGATGTCGTGCTTTTCAGTCCCGGCGGAACCAGTCACGACGAGTTCAAAAATTTTGAGGAACGTGGACTTTATTTTAAGCGCTGGGTGCTATCTGAATTTCAAAACGGCTAAACCTGAAGCGTCCATAGGAATGACCTGTGTTTGCAAGAGATCTGAATGTCGATTGGCCCAAACAATTGACTGCACGCCTTGTGGAACATTGAAAATCACAAAACCGCCACCAGGCACTCCCTGATTCGCAAAATTTCCGTGAGCATCGAAATAAATCGTCGACTCGACAGCAGCTTCCTGTTGTTGGCCTAAATAAACTTCGAAGTGGGCGTTTTGTGAAAAACCTAGCACCACGCCTGTCTCCGGTCGTAAAGTAATTTTTCGCTCGGCCATGAGGGCGTCTAGCCACGCCTGCGAAATCAGGGGAATGGCAACACTGTCCTGAGAGTCATCATAGACTTGGAGGCAATCTAAGAAATTTCGATTCTCGGGATGCACTCTGGCCAAGCTCAATCTCGGAATCGCCGGCATATGAACTTGTGCAAAACCTTGAACAGTGAGCGGCGCTGGTAAACTTTGCATTTCGATGTTTGCTCTTTCGGGCGATCCCGTAAATGCGTCGAAAACTTTGACTTCTACTTTCTCCGTTTGCATTGAGCTTTCTAACTCAGTTGATGAAACTGCGTCATCATCAACCACCACGTTCGAATGCGAAAGGTAGGCATTTCCGTGAAGGGCAATCAGCGAATGAAATCCGCTGGGCAAGTCAACAAAGGCAAAATATCCGTTTTCGCTTGTCGCTTTCAACTCGGGATCTGGAAAGAGCAAACTGTTAAAGTAAACTGCGTGATGGTTTTGCAGCGACTCGACTTGGACTTGAGCTCCAGGGATGGGTCGGCCATTCTGAATTACTTGCCCAAAAACGATTGAACCTGTCTCCGCCACCTGGCTGCTTCGTGCCTGATCGTGTATCACTTTTTTTAACGAGTCGATCATGGTTTCTGGAAATAAATTTTGTTTTTTCTCAGAACCGCTTTGGAGCAAACTCAAGCTTGGTTGAAATCCTTTTGCTTCAGTCCGCAACAAACTCCAAGAACCTTTTTTAATCTGGTCGAAGCGATAAGTTCCCGATTCGTCGGTTTTACCTTCAATTCCTAAGCTTGCCATCAAGACTCGGGCTGCAACCGGCTTCTGATTTACAATTCCAGGCTTAGGATTCGCAGTGCTTGAAAAGGCTGCAAAATTTGTTGCGACATAGTCCGGCGATTTACCAATGACAATTTTTGCATTTCCAGCAAACTGATTCGCCGAATATGCAGATAAACGGTAAGTGCCTTCGCCTAAAACCTGACCCGTTTTCGAGTTCACGAGGTGCGCGAGCAGCGTGCCGCTTGCATCGGGAACTTGAATCTCATAAGTATTTTTTTTGTTATCAATTTGCGCCACTTCTTTTTGTACATCATCTTGATAGCGCGAGACCTCGATTTTCCAAGGATCTCCCGAGGGCAATCCCGCTCCGTGACTGTATTCAATGCTCCCGGAAATTTTGTAAGGACCGGTTGTAACTATAGCTTGTTTGCCAGCCACTGGAGTTGCTGTTTTTTCAACAAACACTCGCTGCGCTGGCAGCGAGTGTTTAGAAGGAGATAAATTCTCCTCCCAGTCCGCAGTTAGGTTGCCGTATTTTTGTTGTGCTGTTTCAAGCCGCATTCGTTGTCGGGGTGCTAATTTTTGCTCCCAGTGAAGATCGACATCTGCCATTTCGGCTGTCGAAGAGAGCGCAGGTTGCCATCCGGTCTCGGTGATTTCAGAATGAGAAAACTGCATGATTTGCAAAGTAACCTGCCGATTGGCAAAATTTTTCGCAGAGGCTTTGCTAGCAAATTTTCTCCTACCATCATCTGTATTGAGCAAAGTGCCGTCTTTTTTATTCAACAAATCCCAATCCGTCAGCTTCACGGATTGAGAATTATAAATTTCATCAAACGCCACTCTTGGAGGATCGAGTTTGGAAGTTTGAATAGTCAGCTTTTTTTGGAATAAGATAAATCGCGGATGATGGATGCTCGTCGGCCATAATGCAAAAGTAGCTGCCAGTGCCCCGAGAATGATAGAATGTTTGATTCTGACATTGAGAATATCCATTGGATATTCATATTGTATTTAGAAGGCTCGGAAGTCGTCAATGACGTTGCGGTCCTCGCGACCTTGGTTAAGTTTGATTTTTAGATTTTTCCCAAGCTTTTTGGCTTCTAGCATATCGTTGCCGATTTCAACATAGCGACCCTCTTCTCTACGCTCGACCACGACCTCGAGCTCGACGTCGTAAGGCCTGCGTTCTCCCAAAACGACAACTTTCGCATAGGCACGCTCAAAAGATTTATCTGGATCAAATTTGGGATTTGGAGTGCGACTAAAGTATTGCGAAAGGTAGGTCCTTTGATTCTCACTGACTTTGCGAGGATCTCCAATCGCTGAGGAAACCGATTTTTTAATGTCTCCGAGCGAAAGGTTCTGTTCCTTAATCAAATACCCCGTTGAAACACAGGCGCTTAGTGCAAACCCTAAAAAAATGAGGTGGTACTTTTTCACAAGCTGCTCCCTTGGGCGTAAAAATCGACCTGGTCCAAAGGCTCGTCCGATTGAATCAGTTCGCTCAAT
>JAYUCD010000046.1:0-3548 GCA_043740515.1 Bdellovibrio sp.
AAACTGACTGAAGCCAAAGTTATCATTGAAAATATCGAGCCTGAGCTGGCAGAGAAAATTGAAGAAGCGTCATTGTTTTCACTTCAAGATCCTTACCGAGCTGCCACCAACAACAAGGGTGTGCTGAACGGAATGGATCCGATTCTGATTGCCACTGGCAATGACTGGAGAGCGGTCGAAGCCGGAGTGCATGCCTATGCGGCGAGAGACGGGCAGTATCGCTCGATCACTCTATGGAAGCGACAAGGCAGTGCGCTCGTAGGCACGCTGACTGCGCCGATAATTGTTGGAACTGTTGGTGGAGTGACCAGTCTTCATCCCACGGCTTCGATGTGTCTTCGTATGCTGAATGTCGGATCAGCAGCTGAGCTTTCCCAAGTGATTGCCTCAGTTGGATTGGTGCAAAATTTGGGAGCTCTCAAAGCGCTCACGACCGTTGGAATTATTGAAGGGCATATGAAATTGCACATCAAAAATCTGACTTTGGCGGCCGGAGCTGAAGAGCGAGAAATGGATTTTGTGCATCAGAAGTTAGAAGAAATTCTGGCTTTGAAAAAAAGAATTTCTTTAAGCAATGCGATCGAAGTTCTCAAAGAACTGCGAGACCGCGTGCAACATCACTAGAGAGGTGCGGGTGGAATGAATCCTGATTCCGTTCAGCTCTCACTTGCTGGAAAGACCTTTGTTGCTGGCGAATATTTGGCTTTGCTGGGTGGGCCGGCTCTGGTCCTTGCCACGGATCCTCGCTTTTGTTTGAGTGTGCAGAAAAACTCAAATTCGATTGATCTCAATCCTTTTCATCCCAACAGTCCTGCTGGAAAATTGTGGCTGAAAAATCAGAAAGTGCTTTCGCATTTTCAATTCAAATTTACGGATCCTTACGGGCGAGGCGGTTTTGGAGCTTCGAGCGCTCAATTTGCTCTTTTGCATGCGGTCCTTCAGTTTCAAAACAATTTGTGGACAGAGTCCGAACGAAATCTGGACCTCAAATGGATGCTGCAAAATTACAGGGAACTAGCGGCGACAGAAAGTTTTCCTCCCAGTGGAGCGGATATCGTCGGGGCGGTCTCCGGCGGCTTTACTTTTTTTGAACGCAACACTTCTCGGCGGCAGACGTATTCCTGGCCTTTTGTTGAGATCGAGTTCTTGGTGGCGCACACGGGAGTGAAATTAGCCACTCACGAGCATTTGAAAACACTTTCGCAATTTGATGCCCAGCCTTTTGAGCTGGCGATGAAGCAAATCGAGGCAGCTTTTCTCGAGGTAAACCAGAACGAATTTATCGCAGGTCTCCAAAATTACCAAAAAAATCTGCACAAAAACGGATGGATCGCTGACTCAACCACTGCTAAACTGAAAGCCTTAAAAGTCGAGGCTGGAGAGATTTTACTCTTCGCGAAAGGTTGTGGTGCCATGGGCTCGGACGTGATTTTTATGATGTGTATGAAATCAGATACGAACATTCTTCGCGAAATTCTTCAGCGTCATTCACTCAAGGTTTTCGCTGATAGCTCGATTGTATCGCAGGGAATTCAGATCCGCTCTCCAATTGGAAATCTCTGCAAAGTGGAGGCGTTCTTATGAAAGTCCAAGCTTCCGCCCCCTCCAATATTGCCTTAATCAAGTACATGGGAAAAATTGCGGTCGAAGGTCAGAATGTTCCCACTAACAGTTCGCTCTCCTGGACATTGGAAAAACTGCGAAGTTTTGTGCAGATCACTTTGCGTGAAGATTTAAAGCAAGATCAGTGGGCGGCCTTGCAAGGTTCAGAATTTCATCACCTTGAGCTCAATCAGAAATCTCAAGATCGTTTTTTGAAACACTTTAAAAATCTCAAAGCAAAATTTGAAATCAAAGAAAATTTTCTGATTGAATCAGGAAATAATTTTCCCTCCGATTGCGGGTTGGCCAGTTCGGCTTCGAGCTTTGCCGCTCTGACAATGGCTGCGACAGAGACTTTTGAGCAGTTGGGGCATTCGGAAATCTCGCAAATGTCTGCCATGGATAAAGCGCAACTTTCGAAACAGGGTTCCGGGAGTTCTTGCCGTTCCTTTTTTGGGCCATGGGCGCTTTGGTTTTCAGAGGGCGTGCGGCCGGTGGAATTTCCAATGAAGCCACTTCAGCACCAAGTTTTGGTTGTCGAAAGTGGAATCAAGCAAGTGTCCTCGAGCGAGGCTCATACCCGAGTCTTAAGCAGTGCTTTGTTTGAAGGACGAGCTCAGCGCGCCGAAAAACGTTTGGCTCGGCTAATGGATGTGTTTCGTTTGGAGCAAACACTCGACAGTTGGAGAGAGGCGCAGCAGCTCGTGTGGAGTGAATTCTGGGATATGCATGCTTTGTTTGAAACCAGCGAGCCATCCTTCGGATATTTGCTACCAGAAAGCTTGAAAGTTCTGCGATTTTTAGATCAAGTATGGAAAGAGCAAAATGATGGACCTTTGGTCACGATGGATGCGGGTCCAAATGTGCATCTGCTCTATCGCCATGATCAAGCGAAGCTGGCGGCGCAAATTGAATCAGAGCTTTCTTCGCAAGCTTTGAAAGTGATGTCATGAAGCTGAATGCCTTTGAAGCTCGGGTTCCAGGAAAATGGATTCTAGCCGGCGAACACGCCGTTCTGCGCGGCTCTCCAGCCCTGGTTTTCCCTCTCAAATCAAGATCACTTGAGTTGCATTACAGTCCCATGCCGAAGCAAACTCTTCACTTGAATCTATCGGGCGATCACGGCGATGAGTTGCAACTTTTATTTTGGGGCGTGCTCGAGCGAGCCTGTGAAATGGTGAAAATTTCTCGCCAAGATTTGACCGGCACTTTGCAATTGAAAAGTTCTCTGCCCGTGGGCGCGGGTCTCGGCGCATCGGCTGCTTTGTGTGTAGCGATTGGTCGTTGGTTTGAAGCATGTGAGCTGATCAAGACAGCCGACATTTACGAATTCTCGCGCAATCTCGAAAATTTATTTCACGGAGAAAGCAGCGGAGTCGATATCGCCGTCGCGCTGTCAGCCGAAGGAATCCGTTTCGTCAGAGACGGTGAGCGATCCAAAGTGGAAATGAAGTGGACTCCGAAATGGTATGTGTCTTACTCAGGAAAGCGGGGAGTGACCATCGAGTGCGTGGGCAAAGTCAAAGACCTGATCGTCAGAGAGCCCGCCAAATCAATGAAGATCGATGAGAACATGAAGCAAGCCGTGGTGCTAGCTGAGCAAGCATTGGCGACTGATGAAGCAAAAGGTTTTCCCTTGCTGCAGCAATCGATGGATTTGGCGCTGACGTGTTTTCAAGATTGGGGACTCTGTGTGCAGAGTCATGTGGATTGGTTGCTCGATGAAGGAGCTGCGGCGGTCAAGCCGACAGGGTCTGGTGGTGGAGGCTATGTTCTCAGCTTGTGGAAAAAAGAACCATCAGCGGAATTGCAGAAGCGATTGGTTCGCTGTCTTTGAAATATCTATTTAGATAGAGCGAGTTCGCCGATTTGATTTCAAAAATTCTTCAGTTATCCACAGTTTTTTCAATTTTCAAGATTCTACTTGTGGATAACCCCTTGGCTCG
>JAYUCD010000047.1:0-4542 GCA_043740515.1 Bdellovibrio sp.
TCTGAATTACAAGATTTTTCTGATTCATCTAAAGGGATTTTTTACGATTTCCTCTATGAAATCAATCGCCATTGCGTCGAAGTTCCGCGCCAGCCTCTATATAACGAACGAGAGACCTAGCAGTTTATCCTGGATCGATTCATTGTTTGGGACCTGCTATTCATGTAAACTCTTTGAGCGGAGAGCAGATTCAATGCCAAAACGATGTTATGTTCGCATTCACAGAGACCAAATTCTGAACCGCTGGGAAGCTCTTTCTCGAAAAGCGTTTCCAGCGGCTACGGATAAATCCAGAGCTTCAGTCCGAGATCATTTGCCGCAACTAACGGAAGCATTGTGTGATGCTATCGAAACTGGTGTTTTTGAAAAGCCAAAAGAATTAGGTAAAATTCACGGGAGACAAAGATTTTCTTTCGGAGACTATTCTCTTTCGCAAGTTCTAGATGAGTATTGGCTTTTGAAGGAAGTCATTTTTGATCATCTCGAGCAGGAAAACGAAGCTGTGCTTGCAGATTTTAGATTGATCAACCGATTTTTTGAGTCAGCGGCGACTATTGCTGCTGCCGAGTTCGCGAAGCTTCGCGAGAACGAGCTCAGCAAGGCTGCACGACATTTAGAAGCAAGCTACGAAGATCTTGAGCGCTTTGCCGCTGTCGCGGCCCATGATCTGAGGTCTCCAGTGTCAACCATGATCGGTTTTGCGGAGTTGGTGCTAGAAGATCGTGGTTATAATTCGGAAGAAACCCACGACCAAATAAGTTCGATTAAGAACATCGGTTTAAGAATGATCAATTTGATCGATCAGTTATTTGAGTACGCGAAAATCGGCAAGTCAAATCTTGAGAAAAAAAGATTTTCACTCGCTGATTCAGCCCACGAAGCGGCGTCTCATCTTGCACAGAAAATCGCTGACGCCAATGCTGAGATTGAAATCGGAATTTTGCCAGAGTTGATGGGATATCCGATTTTATTTACTCAACTATTCCAAAATCTTTTTAGCAACAGCCTTAAATTCAAATCTGATAAAAGACCCATTCAGATTTCTGTAACTGGACGGGAAGATGCTGATCTGATCACAATCTATATAAAAGATAATGGAGTGGGATTTGATCCAATGCTGAATCGAGAAATTTTCGAACCTTTCAAGCGTGGAAATAACGCTAAAAATATTCAAGGAAGCGGTTTAGGTCTGGCGACTGTTGAGAAGATCGTCTCATTGCATGCAGGAAAAATTTCGGCAATAGGACGGGCTGGTGAAGGCGCAGAATTTATTATTGAAATTCAAAGAAACGAATAGATTTGAGTTCGATTTCATTCCAATTTCATGAGAGCTATTTTTTGATCTCCATTTATTAGTAATGCAATTTCGCACAGCTCAGAGCTTGAGGATGAGCATTTCTCTTCAGATTCAGCTCGAGCGGAGTTTTTTCACTCTGTTCAAGCTCCAGATAACGATCGCTTTTTGCATCGTAGATCTGGCGCAGGATGCGGCCATTTTTTTCGTTCAGTGTTTGCTTACGAACAACTGTGAAGGCGGCAGCGTCTTTGAAATTTCGTCGGGAGGCGTTTATTTTTTGTTCGATGAAAGTGCGAACGGCTGATTCGTTGCCTGTCTTAGTGTAGTTTTCAACCAAAGAATTCAATTGCAATTGCAGCTGAGGAGTACGAAATAATTCTGTCATTTTTTGATTTCGAATCTGAGCGGCTTCGATTCGATACTTTTGCGCAGCGACGGAGCTAATCCCAACTGTTTCGGCAGCTAAATTCATCTGTTGGTAAAATCGCAAGTAAGCCTCAGTCAGCTCAGCTCGCAATGGCAAATCGGCAACCTCAGTTTTGACGGCCAATTGAAGCGAGCTTTCTGTCAGGGGAGCGTGTGCAAGCTTTTGCAAAATCCGCGGCAACTGGTAAGTTCCAGTTTCAAAGCTGAGTGGTTTCAACCAAGTCTGAATGACTTCTTCATTTCCTGCTTTCGCTATTCGCAAAAGAACGTCGCCCAATTTCTTTGCCTCAAGCGTTTGCTCAAGCGCCGGCAAAAATTCAGGAAAAGCCCCGCTGAGCGAAAGCATTTCTCGTCTAATTTGACGATGATAGCTTTCTTGAAATCGTTGGGTCCATTGTGAAAAACTGCCGATGGCCGATTTCCAGCTTGATGGAGCATGATCGATGACGGAGGAATGAAATTCTTTGAGGACTTGAATCTCTTCTGAAAAATCGCCGTTCGGGGCGCAATCAGAGAGCAATTGAATGGACGGATAGCCCCCGAGAGCCTGAAAAGTTCCAAAATCTGCTGCAGCTCCCGATAGAGTGACATTAGATGGGCTCATGGCGCCGTGGTACATGCTGTGAGTCCACGAGTAAGCTGTTTGATTCGCCAATCGATCGATAAACTCATTCAACCCGGAACTCAAACGAGACATGCGATTCAGCGAAGATGTACTATGAGGCTGAGGAAGTGCTTCGGGAAGTTTCAGAACTGCTTGAGTGACGCGCTCCCGGTCTGTAGTGCTTCGGCCGACTTTGATCGAAGTCTCGTTGGTAATAAAATGTGCCGGTCGCAAAAAATCATCGCGTACAATGACCACTCGCAAACCCGGGTGACCGTCTCTGTCTTCAACAGTTCCAGTTCCTAAAATTCCTCGCACTCGGTTGGCGCCAAATGGAAGTTCCAAATCTAAAAGTTTGCTCCAGACAGTTTCTAAAATCGCATGGTCAATCTTCAAAGTGCCGCTGTTGTGACCCTCTTCTGTATGCGGGTTGACCATTCCAGTCGGACCAATGCCCTTGAAATTTTCATCGCCATCAATTGAAGTCCGCCCATCGCCAATATTTCCGTTCATCCCGTTGCCACCATAAAAACTGGCACTGTGAATTCGGGTTTGTGAAAGATAGGCTGAAGTTGGCTCGTTGACGGTGCGAACAGCCCAACCCCATTTATTGAGAAGGTATTGGCGATCAGCTGTCGAAATTTTATCTGGAGCAAGATCAGCATAAATAATTTTGGGATTGGCAAGTTTCTGGGTCACCACAGGAATGTAAGAGCTTCGCCCGAGGAATTCTTCGTAGTGAGGCGCTAAAGTCGGAGCCTCCGTCTGCTTGGTCGCCATGGCCGATTGAGAAAGAACGAGGCTGAGGCCGAGGCCTAATTTCGCGAACTTGGTCTTTTGCAGAATGAACTTCGACATAATGACTCTTTCCTGTTCAGGTTCAATTCAATTGAGATTAGCAAAAAGAACGCCGACGAAGGGCTCTCGAAATGAACAAAATGGCGACGGGAAGCTCTCTCAGGTTGAGAATAAAGCCTCGGGCCGACAGGAGTGCTTAAATTTGTTAGGCAATGATGAAGCTATTGACAGTGTTTTACAACAAGCCCTCAACCACAAAAACGGCGCTGCCACTGGCTTCTAGCTCGATCGCGAAGCCTGTGCGGATCAGTTCCGAGCTTTCGATGCTTGCTTGCGTCTGGGCCATTAAGTTTTTCACAGAAAATTTTAGATGAGTGGATAAGGCTTTCTCTAAAAGCTCGGGAGAAATCTTTAACCACAGTTTTTGGGCTCGAGTCGATCCCGTTTTGACAGTGATCCAAAGTGTCTTTTTCAGTGGGTCTTTTCGAGCAAAGGCGACTGTTAGATGTTCGCTTCGAGGTGCGGCTGTTTTTGCAAATGTGTTTGCAACTAACAGTTCAGCAGATTTATTTGAGATTTCCAACAACGATTGCACTTGATTGGATATCAGTAACGTCTTCATGAAAATTCGCCGCTCAGCTGAAGCAGGCAATTCGGCATAATGATTCGAGTTGTAGTTCTCAAACAAAGCAGCTGAAATTTGCGTGAATTTTCCTCGAGCAACCGGACAAGAGTAGCCGACGGTCTGATTTTGCCAAAACAAAAGACCTTGGCAGTTTTTGTTTACCGAAGAGCTGAGGTCGTAGGATTCCAAAGGAGTCTCAATTTCGATGGAATGAGCCACATCACCAGGTCCCTTGCCATTGCTCAATTCTCCTTGGCTGTTCAAATAAAAAATCACCGGAGATTTTTCAGTTGATAACAGCGGAGTGGTCGTGATCTCAAGGCCCACGGATTTGCTCACTTGGCTGGAAATAAAATTAATCACCGACTGGCCTCGCAAAAGTGCTGCCTTGAAAATTTCCAGACTTCGCTGAGAGTTCACTCCAGTGTCCAGATGAACGAGGAGCTTAGAATAAAATTCGCGCGGCATCGTCCCACTCGGTTACGTCGTCGAAGGCAAAAAACAGACCGCCAGGCTGGCCGCCGACGAGACGCCGTTTTGGAACGAGATGTCCCCGGCGGGACTGATCCGCATGCTGTACCAGCTGTCGGGGAACGAAGGCTGGAGCTGCTACAGGCTGGCGGATCACCTGAACGCGTTGAAGATCCCCACCGCCTACCAGAAGGACGGCCGTCTGGTAGGCAACGAGGCGAGGGGCAAGCGCAAGCAGGCGACCGCCGGGATCTGGCGGCCGTCACGCGTCCGCGACATCCTCACGAAGACGGTCTATCGCGGCCTCGCGCAACACGGGAA
>JAYUCD010000048.1:0-8966 GCA_043740515.1 Bdellovibrio sp.
GAAAACACACCGAAGGGACCTTGTGCATCTTCAGGCTTCCAGGTGCCCATTTGGTTTGAAATCTCAAGCAAAGTCACAGGAATATTATTTTTTGCGAGCTCGGCCGCTAGCCAAACGCCTCGACCAAAAATGGAAATGATTGCGACTTCCGAATTCAACTCCAAAAAAATCTCCCTCTCATGCTTTTCTCAAGCTTCGTCGAATGGCCGTTTCCCGAACAAGTCTTTGCTCGCAAACAGAAATTTCCATTTGCACTTCTTCGAAACTGAGACTGTGATTTTTTTCTTTGGCTTTGTCGACAAGTTGCCTTTGCAAAAATAAAGGACCTGCATCCATCTCGGCTGTAACTTCATGCACACTGACTCCGATTGCCGCTCCTTGAGCATAGCTATTCTCAATAGCGTGAGCTCCAGCAAAATCTGGCAAAAGGCTTGGATGCAGATTCCAAATTTTTGTCTTCCACTGATCAACAAAAGCGGCCGGCAGAATTTTCATAAAGCCCAGGAGAAAAATCTGGCTGATGCCTCGATGTTTAAGCTCCGACGTCAGATTGTCCCAATCAGGCTTGCTCTCAAGAGTCAAAGTGGGAATTCCAGAACGTCGAGCTCGCAAAAGCCCCGCTGCCGATTTCCTCGAACTGACACAAAGACGAATATCGAGCTCTGAGAGATTCCCCCACAAGGCCTCGGCATTGGATCCACGCCCTGAGAGAAAAACGGCCCAGCTCGCCTGTCTCAATGAATTTCTCCCAGTGCAAATACCGCAAAATTTTCCGACTCAATCAGGGCCTTCGCTTTCACTGCATCAGTGCTTGGCAAAATCACAACCAGACCGACACCGCAGTTTAGGGTCTTGCGCATCTTCTCATCACTCATCCCAGTTCTTTTTTGAACTTCCTGAAATGCGGCAGGCATCGTCCATACTTTTTGTTTCCACTGAAGGTGCTCTGGTAAAACTCGAGGCACATTCTCAATTCCACCGCCAGTGATATGCGCGAGTGCATGCAGCTCAAGTTCAGCTCGCAATTTTTTAAATAATTTCACATAAAGAGCTGTCGGCGTTAGCAAAGTGTCGAGCCACTTTTCTTTGTCCTGGGCAAAAACTTGCCGAAGCAAACTGTAGCCGTTCGAGTGAAAACCACTGCTGGCCACTCCGAGAACTTGATCGCCTTTTTTCACCAGCCTTGAGCCAAGTGATTTTTCTTCATCCACCACTCCGACAGCAAAACCGGCGCAATCAAAATCATTGTCGTGGTAAACTCCAGGCATTTCGGCGGTCTCGCCGCCAATCAAAGCGCAGTCTGAATCAAAGCACGCCTTGCGCACACTGCGAAGAAAGCTTTGAGCATTTTCAAGATTTAATTTTCCCGAAGCGTAATAATCTAAAAACAGCAGCGGGTCGCCGCCCGTGCAAATGAGATCATTCACACACATGGCAACTAAATCCTGCCCGATTCCTTCATAGCGATTGAATTCAGAAGCCAATTTGACTTTGGTGCCGACCCCGTCCGTGCAAGTGACCAGACAGGGCTTTTTCATTTTAGAAAAGTCAGCACGAAACAAAGAAGCAAAACCGCCAATTCCAGAAATTATTTTATCGGCATGTGGAGTCGGATATTTTTTTTCATCTTCAATCAACCAGTCGACGAGGGAATCTCCGGCTTCAACGTCTACGCCTGAAGATTTATAGTCCATTTTGCCGATTTTGGAGTCCAACTAGATCCTCCAGTGCTATTTTGGCCAGTGCTATTTTTGACCATAGATGTTTTCAAAAGAGCCTAGCTTGGAATAACTTGTAGGTCCACTAAGACTTCAGTAAGATTTGACTCTCTATGAATGCTTATTTTTTACTCCCGCTTGCTCTGGGTGTCACAGTCGTTGTTCAAGCCACTTTGAATCGCACGATGTCCACGGCCTATGGTTTATCCACTGTGATGGCAATTAACGCGGTGGTTTTTTTCATTTTCAGCGTTGGTTTTTTTCTTTTCGCTCACTACAATCCGAAACTTGTTCCTGATTTTGTTCAAAGCAGGGCACTGATCGCACCTTTTCTGTGGACCTACATCATTCCTGGATTTTGCGGCTTTCTCTTGGTGCTCGGGTTGCCTTGGGCAATCGAATACGCCGGCGCCTCCAACAGTTTTCTGCTGCTTATAGCTTCGCAAATTGTTTTCAGTTTTGCCTATGAGGTTCTTCAGTCTGGCCAAATGCCTTCGATTTTGAAAATCTCAGGAGCTCTCTTGATCAGCGCAGGCGCCTATTTGATCATTCGCTGATCCGCTTCTCGTTTTTTCGAGCGATACCGACGTAAGAAACCGCCAAGGATTCTGTCCAAACAAAACGAAACTTGGGATCAACAATTCCCTTAAAAATTAATTTTAAAATGGGAGTCTGAAAAATCACCGGCCTCAAACCACGAATTTCAATCGGCGTGATACCCAAATCTAGCAGCCAAGTTTGCAGCTGTTTTGGATTGATAAAAAGATCGTAGACATGCAAATCTTCAGGCGTGTTCTTGACAAACCACTCCATGGCTTTGATCACGAGCAGGCGAGACAATAGATTCTTATTGAAAGTGTGATAAAAGAAATAGCCTCCAGGCTTGAGAACTCGAGTCACCTCCTGCAATACACGGCGCGGTTCGGAGACATGCTCGAGAAAATCAGTGCTCGTAACAACATCGAGGCTTGAATCGGCAAATGGCAGTTCGTAGGCGTCCGCCTTAAGATATTTTACAGTGCCTGTTTGGTCTTTGGCCTTTGCGACAGCGAGGCTTGACTCCGAAAGATCAATTCCACTGACCGAGAAGCCTTCGCCTGCCAAAGCATTGGAAAGAAAACCTGCCCCGCAGCCGATGTCGAGAATTTGGATCGGTCTCGTCGCGCTTACCAGGTTTGATCTTGGAAAAAAATGGTGAATTTGCTCGATGATCCACGGAGTTCGAACCCGGGCTTCGGCGCGAAGCAAGGCAATCGGATCATCATCCGCCTCGTACCATTTCATCCCCAGATCATGGTAGTAATCGTTGTTGATCAGCTGAGAGTCATTTTTTGAAAATTCGGTCTGCATAAAAGTTCCAAAATAAAAATTGATAAAGCATAAAAATAAAAATTCCCATACTCATTGCTTGAAATAACAACTGCAAACTTTGATCCTGCCAAAGAAAAAAAGCTGAGATCAAAACCACGGGATGAAGGACAAAAAGATTGGCGTGCAGCCACTGCTCAGAAGCCGGAGAGACCTCACTATGCACCCACTCATCCTTGGTAATGATCAAACAAGAGAGAACAGACAGCGCAATATAGGCTATTTTCCAGCTCTGCGTTTGGGGCGCAAAGCCCAGAATGAGAAACGGAAAAAGAAAAGACAAAGTGTCGACTGGATGACCCAGGCGCTCCCACTTGGGTAAATTGCGCCGCCAGTGAAAAATAAATTCGTCGGCGATCATCAGAAGAATCTGCAAGACAGATGTCAGAATGAAAAACATTTTCATTCTGACACTCGCATCAAACTGAGAGCTAAGGTTAGGCCTGGGCCAAACGCCATCGATAAAACCAATTTTCCAGAAGAGGAATTGTCTTTTAAAATCTCAGACCAAACATGAGGCAAAGTGGCTGAGCTCATATTCCCACGCTCAAACAGAACTTTTCTCGAAGCCGCAACTTGATCCTCGTGAACTTCCAAGGTCTCTTTGACTAAATCGATGATTTTTGGTCCACCTGGATGAACAGCGATGATCGAATCTTTTAACTGAGAGAGCAGCGGAAAACCGATCTGCTTTTCCCAAGTCTGCAAAGTTTTTCGCAGAGACTGAGCAATCAAACCTGGAACGTCTTTTGACAATCCCATGGCCATTCCGCCTTCAGAAACACTCCAGTGCATGGCTTTGCTTGTCCTGGGCAATAGAAACTCTCCGAGATGGAGCAGTCGAAATCCTTTTTCAGCTGGCTTTTCGGTCGACATTCGATAAGCGGCTGCTCCGTCTGAGAACAGAGTTTGAATCACAATTTGCTCGAGACTTGGATCCGTCGGATTTAAATGCAAAGTACAAAGCTCCGTGTGAACAATGTCGACAGATCCAGGTGAAGCTTGCTGAAACAACGAACTGGAGCTTAAGAAACCGCCGGCCATTCGAAGCGCTGGAAAAACTCCGTAGCAACCCATGTGATAGCTGTGAGTCACAACTGTCGCCGGTGATTTCTCAGCCGCGATCAGTTGGGCCGCCGAAGGTGATCCGTAGCCAGTGCAAGTCACGTGGATCAGATGCTCCGGCAAGTCTCGTGTTTGATAAAGTTGCGCGAAAAGTTGATTTGTAAAATGGGCAAACTTTGCTTGCCGCCGAGAAACCCCTTCGGCGCCGTGTTCACCAAAAATTTCAGCTTCCGAAGTCGGCGAGTGAAAATCGGCCAAATGATAATTCCGATTCGAGATTTGAGTTTCAGAAACTCCAACTCGGGCGATGATTTTCTCAATCTCTTCTTCGCTTCGGTTGTGAGTTTTTTGATAACGAAGATAAGTTTTGCGAAGCCACTCAAGACTGTTTTTCTGTGGAAATTTGTGAGGTGGATCCAAGCAAACGAGCTTGTGAATATACAGCGCCTTCATGGAATCTTAGTATCACGATCCTCCTTCCTCTCGAAGAGCTTTCTTCAGTCTGTAAAAGCTACCAAACCAAAATTATTTAAAGCTAAAGATTTTTTTTCAAAAAGCTCAAAGCATGGCCAAGCTCTAGAACTTTGTTGGAGCGCTTATCTGTGCCGTGGCCTTCGTCAGCGAAAATAATCAAAGGTGAAGAAATCTTCTTTTGCTCTAACGACCTATGTATTTGTACAGCTTCACCCACTGGCACCCGAGGATCGGTGGCACCCTGAATCACCATCAAGGGAGCTTTGACTTTGTCTAAATAAGAAATAGGCGACAGGCGCATCAATGCGTCTTTGTCTTTGATCGGATCTCCATACTCAGGAATTCGAAGAGCTCGACGGTAAGGAGCGGTGTTATTTAAAAAACTGAGCAAATTGCTCATGCCGACGAGTGAAACCCCTGCATCGAAGCTGCCCGAAAACATGGTCATGGCTACCAAGGTTGAATAGCCTCCGTAGCTCCAGCCCATCGCCCCGACTTTCGGTGCTTGATTTTTGATTTGCCAATTTTTCTTGATGAACAGAGCGACGTCTTCTATATCCGTGATGACATTCAATCGCTTGGGCCCGTCATCCGAGTGGAACCAAGTCTTTCCGTAACCATCACTGCCGCGAACATTCGGCTCAACAAAAATAAATCCTTCATCAATGAACATTTGAGCGAAAACTGAAAATCCTGGCCGCGATTGGCCTTCAGGTCCTCCGTGAAAATGCACCACCACTGGGCAAGGAGTGCTCAAGCTCGGGTCCTGACAGCGCGTTGGACGTCTCACAAACATCGGAATCTGAGAGCCATCACGAGCTGGATAATATTCAAGCTTCGCTCGCACAAAGACGCTCGTCTCGATCTCTGGTTGGCTCGGCAGAACCCACTGAGTCTGCTTATGGGTTTTGAAATCGTAAGAATAACTGAGGCGTGGACCCTTTGCTGTTTCCACTCCGATCATGACCTGCTGACCGGTGTGGGAAATTCCTCCAACATAAACTTGATCGGCGTCAGCAAATTGGGGAAATTCCATCGGCTTTTCAGTGACTGCATTCATCGCTTTGACTTTCATCGACCCGGCTTCATTGATCGCATAGAGAATATGCCTTCTGGCGTGATCAATTGCAAAGCCGGAGACATCCCATTTCAACTCTTCAGTGAGAAGACGCAGCTTTTTTAAGTCCCAAACATACAGTCGGCGAAACTCTCCGAGCTTCGGCGTGAGAACCAAAAATTCATTCTCTTTCGCCGAGTACTGAACGCTGTAGTCTTCACTCTCACCTTGACCAATGATGGGTCTTAAATTTTTTGTCTGCAGATCCATTTCGAAAACTTCAGAAACCGAATTCGTCAGAGCTTTTTGCAACAGGAAATGTCCATCATCTTTGTAGTCGACGACGCTCCAGTGGCCATCTTGCGAAAAAATCAATTCTGATTTTCCGGTGGCGATTTCATAGCGGTAAATGAAATAGGTCTCGGGCTTCACATCATTGGCACGGTAATAAATATATTTAGAATCCGAACTTGCGAACTCAAAGATCGTTTGTACTTTGTCCTTGTGTTGGATGACTTTCAGCGCGCCACCTTGGGTGCTCTGCAAATAGAGACCAGGATTTTCTTCGCCATTTCGATCGCGAGTGAGAACAACCCATTTTCCATCCAGAGTCTGCCCAGCGATAGCCGTCGAGTCTTCGCCGCCTGTCACTTGAACCGGAAATCCTTTGGGCTGATCCAGCCGCCACACTTGACTGGTGCCCGTGACTCGCCAAGAAAAATAGACATGTTTCTGATCTGGCGACATCATACCTAAGCCAGGCGCTCGGATGTCTAAATAACTTTGTATTTTCCTGGAAAAGCTGGGCTCCAGCGCTGGTGGAGCAAATTCTTGCAAGGTTTTGCTGTCCACCGATTCTTTTCCGAGGCCCTTATAGAGCGCAGTTTTGGTTGTGCCCCCACTGCAAGCTGAAAGGGAAAGCCAGGCGGCAGACAAAATAAAAGCGGATTTGATTTGATTTTTTTCCATGGAGTTCATTGTGGCAGAATCCGATTTAGAATCAATTCTGTCTCAATATGAGACTTGATTCTGCCCAGAGCGAAACCTCGGCAGAAAGAGCTTAGACTTTTGACCAGTTGCTATGAATTTTCTCATCTTTAGACAATAATTAGAAGACGATAATTAGATTCTAATCGACTGGATAGCGGGGAATTTGATGAAAGCAATGCTTGTGGCCTTTTCGACCGCTCTACTGTTCTCTTTCAGTGCTCAGGCAACAAGTTTGGAATGGAAAGCCACAAACCCAAAACCCGGCTCGGCCAAGCACTATCTTTTGGCTGAAAATGATGTCGATGATTCCTACGATCCATTTTCTGACTACAGCGAATTTGATGAAGCTTCGGACGAAGAAGCTGATATCAACTTTTTTCGCAATGGCCGCTTTTTCACCGTCGGCTTTGCACTTGGTATGCGAAGCTTTACTGGTGATCTCAATAAACTTTACGGCGCAGCTCCAACTTATGGACTGTTTCTGTCATACTTCTTTGATTTGCGCTTAGCCCTCGAGTTGGGATTTCAAACAGGCGACCACACTTTTGAAGTGATCGGCCCGATGGATCGTTTGAGCGGAAATGTGTCGATGACTTTAATCAATTTGAACCTCAAGTATTACTTTAATACGCAGAATGTAACCCGTGGATTGGCTGACTTAAATCCTTATATGCTCGGAGGATTTTCTCAAGTTTACCGCACCTACTCGCTCGATAATGCTGACATCGGCAGCCGAGATTCCACCTTGGGAGTCAACGGCGGACTGGGAATTGAAATTCCGGTGATGCGGCGAAAAGCTTTTATCGGACTCCAGACAACCTATCGCTATTTTACTTTTCGCGATTCGAATAAGAGCATTGTTAACGCTACAACTGGAACTGATTACGGGGTTAAGCCCAAGGGAAACAGTTTTGATGTTGTTGGAATTTTAGGCATGAGCTTCTAGCATTATCGTCGAATGTATTCCAAAATCTGCAAGAAGAAAGCAGAACCGATCACAAGCGGAATCACCCAGGTCATCACCATCTGCCAATGAGAAAAAAGGGCGACACTTTCTAATTTGTTGGCATCGACAAACAACTTTTCTTGCTCGCGCTGACTTAAGCCTTTACGAATCGCCCAGGCCACGCCTAAGGCAATCAATGGCAAGACCAAGTTGATCAACAGATCATCGAGGATTTCAAGCAAAGATTTTCCGTCGAGACGAAAATTTTTGAAAGCTGAGGACGACAAAGCCGGCAGGATTGCTAACACAAGAGCGGCCGCTCCACTGAGGTAAGTTGCAAAGCTTCGAGACATTTTGGTTCGATCAACCAAGTTAGAAACAATCACTTCCAAAAGTCCGATGCTTGCTCCCAGAGCCGCCAGATACAAACAGACGAAAAATGCAAAACCGAATATCACTCCACCAGGCATGCTGAGCAAAAATCTGGGGAGAGCTTCAAACAAAAGCCCCGGGTCTGTCAGTGGAATATTCGAAGCTTGAAGAACAATTGGAAAAAGCAAAAGTCCCGAAACTAGAGAAAGCAAAGTGTCCACCATGGTTACACGAAAACCCGCCGTGGGTATGTGATCGCCGTCTCGAAGGTAACTTCCGAAAGTCACCATGGTACCAAATCCCACACTCAAAGTGAAACAGACGTGTCCGATCGCATGCAGTGGCGAGCTTAACTGAAGTTTTGAGAAATCAGGATAAAATAAAAATCTCAATGCGTGAGCTGCGCTGTCGAGAGAAAGAGATTTAATCACGAGCAAAACAAGGAGCACTGAGAAAACAGGCATCATGGCGCCTATCCAACGTTCAAGCCCTTCTTGCACACCTTTCAACACTATAACAACTGCCAGCAACAAATGAACACTTGCAAGCCCCATCTGCAGCCATCCGTTGGAAAGAAGAAGCTCGAGCCGCCCCTTTTCCATCAGAATCTGAGGCTGAATCAACCCGACCAAAAATTGCGTCGAAAAATGGAGAACCCAACCGCTGATCACAGCATAGTAGGATAGCACAACCAAACTGATCAGCACCGCAAGCCGGCCAATCCAAACGTATTTTTTTGTCAGCGATAAAGTGGCCGTTGCCGACAAAATCGATTGATGAGTCGATTTTCCAAGCATCAGTTCACCAATCAAAAGTGGCAAACCAATCAAGAGCGCAAATAAAACATAGAGCAGAACGAAAGCTCCACCGCCATTCTCACCGACGATGTAAGGAAAGCGCCAAAGATTTCCCAAGCCACAAGCCGAACCGATGGCGGCCAGATAAAATCCAAAGCGAGTGCTCCACGAACTTCTTT
>JAYUCD010000049.1:0-5711 GCA_043740515.1 Bdellovibrio sp.
TGCAGTCCTGAAGTTGTAATGATTTCTTTTTCAACCGAAACAGGAAGATTATTCTCTTCGGTTAAAATTTTGACATTGTCCCCTTCTGAAAGCAGTTCGCCTCGATTTTCACATGCTCCCTCGCTGCCAGCGGCTCGTTCCTTAGTCAATTTTTTATCAACTTCGGAGTAATACTTTGCCTCACTGTCGAGATCTCGACAGTCTCTCCAGGAGAAGCCGGGGCGATCCCAGATGAAGGCTTTCTGGTCGAATACAGATGCAAACAAGCCTTCGGCGGCTTCAGCCGAAAAGAAAAACAGGATCGGTCCCGAAAATAAGAAAAAAAGAAATGGAATCGGCGTGCGAAGCTTCACATTTGTCTTGTCGGCAAGAGGCAAAATTTCTTGGGTCTTGTTCGGAACAAACTACGGAATCACAGTCAAAAGTCCAGTCGACTTAGACCTGCTAGACGTCAAGCTCGCTGAAGGAAATCCCGAAATACCTAAAAGGAGGGCTGATGAAATCCAAGAATGCAGATCTCAACACAAAGAAGAGCGATTCGACGGACGGAATGGAATGGTTTGTTCTGCGTGATGAGAACAAATTTGGACCCTTCAGCTTTCATGAAATCCTGCAAATGCTGCAGACCAAAGAAATTTTTGAATATGACTACGTCTGGAATAAAGCTGAGCTGGAATCTTGGAAATTGGTTTCTGAAATTCCTTCTTTTGCGTCAGAAAAAATAAAAGGACTTCGACCGGCAGGGCAGCCTCAGGTGGAGGAGGTTTTCTTTCGCCGCCGACATGCGCGAGCAAAATATGGTGCCTCAATTTTAATTCATAACAACAAAGAAGTTTGGCGCGGACAATCTTTGGAGCTCAGTTCAGGCGGAGCTGGCCTAATTCTCAATACAGACTCGATTCAAAATGGCGACAGTCTGTTTTTGCATTTCAAAGCAGGTGACGGAGTTCCTCCCTTCAATGCCACATGCCGAATTGTCAGCAAAAAGACAATCAATGGAAGCAGTGTTCGCTACGGAGTCAAATTTACCAATATCAGCGTGGTCATTCAAACGGCGATTAAAAAATTCACTAAAGGTGCAGCATGAAATGTCTTGGCATTTCAAAGTTGATTTCTGCGATTCTGGTTTTTGCTGTGACGAGTTTGACAGCCGCGTGCAGTAAGCATTTCTTCACTCTTCCAGAGCAGAGCCAAACTTTCGCTCAATCAACCAAGTACAATAACAAAGTTGATATTTTATTGATGGTGGACAATTCTTCGAGCATGTCGACCTATCAAAGCAAACTGGCCGATGAAACTCCAGCAATGATCACCGCACTGAATGCTTTGGGAATGGATTACAATTTTGCGATCGTAACTACCGATATGCGAGCCGGAGGAAACGGCGGAAAATTTGTTGGCCAGCCAAAAGTTTTGAACCGCAATACTCCAGACCTGACCTCTTTGCTCACGGCACGTGTCGTTCAAGGAACTGGGGGCTCGGATCTCGAGCAAGGCTTGATGTCGATTCAGCAGGCGCTGTCGCCAAATTATTTGCACGGTGAGGGCGCTGGATTTCTGCGCGCTGATGCCTTGCTGGCGATCATTGCATTGTCAGATGAAGACGACAATTCGGCTGGCTCTGCCGAATCTTTTCGACAATTTTTTGATCAGTTGAAACCAAAACTCAGTCCGATAGCTCCCTCTTGGGTGCTGAACTACATTGGCATCCCCAATCTCAATTCAACCTGTCGAACTGCGCTGGGGGATGCTTTCAAAGATCCTGGTCTCAAGTGGATTGAGCTTGCCAACAGTTCGCAGGGTTTGGTGCAGTCCATCTGCCAGACCACTTTGGCCGATTCTGTTTCCAACATCAAACGGCGAATCGTCGAGATCATCACCGATTATCCGCTCAATCGAAAACCAAAATTGGAAAGCATTTTTGTTCGCATCAATGACCAGGTGATTTCTCAATCCAACACCAACGGCTGGGAATTTATTCCGGTACAAAATGTGATCCGATTTCACGGGGCGGCAGTGCCCGATGCCGATGACAGAGTGTCGGTCAATTTCACACCCGCCGAAGCCATGTGATGATAAATCCCGGCGTGAGCCATCAGCTCCGCGTGCGTGCCTCGCTCGACAATTTCCCCGTGATCCATCACCAAAATTAAATCGCATTGCTCAATCGTCGACAAACGGTGAGCAATGATCAAACTGGTTCGATCTTTGGAAATCTCAGCCGTCGCTACCTGAATAATTTTCTCGCTTTTCGAGTCTATATTGGCCGTAGCTTCATCCAAAATCAAAATATCTGGTTCAAAAGCCAAGATACGAGCAAAGGCAATGAGTTGTCTTTCGCCAACCGAAATATTCGCACCTCGTTCTTCGACGTGAGAATTCAAATCTCGTCCAGTCTGAGTCAGCAAATCCCAATAGCCAACTTGACGACAGGCTGCTTCGATTTTTTCGAGCGAAATATGTGTCGAGTCCAATCCAATATTACTAGCGATGCTACCGCGAAAAATAAAATTATCCTGTTGAACAACCCCAACGTGATGTCTCAGTTCTGCAAAAGATATTTTCTCCAAAGGAACTTGATCAATCCAAACGGCGCCTGTTGGCGGTTGATAAAATCTTTGCAAAAGCGAGATCAAGGTGGATTTTCCGCTTCCGGTTCTTCCGACGATTGCGACCGATTGGCCACTGCGAATCGAAAGCGAAATGTCCTTCAAGACCAGCGGCAAATGCTCTGCATAGCGAAAGTTGAGATTCTTGATTTCAATTTCGCCTCTCCAGCAAGTCGGGGATTGAACGACTTCCAGCTGCTGCTCCGGAATTTCATCGAACACCTGAAAGACGCGCTCGCCACTGGTGAGACTGTTTTGAAACTGTTGATATTTTTCCAAAATCTCTCGAAGTGGAGAAATGAAATCCTGGACGAGCATCAAAAAAGCAACCACCGAACCAATCGCTAAGCCCATTTGCTGATGAAAGAAGCCGCCTCCATAAAGAGCAATTGAAATGGTCACAGCCGAAAACAAATTCATCACCGGATGCAAAAGAGCGTGTGCCTTGATCGATTTCAAAGTCAGATCTTTGTATTCCTGAGAGACTTTGAGAAAGTGATTTCGATTGCGCGGCACCCGATTGTAAAGTTGGATGACTTTGATTCCACTTAAATTCTCTGCCACAAAGGAATTCAGCCGAGACAAAACCTTCTTTGCTTCTCTGAGAATATCTCGAATGCGATTGCTGATTTGCAAGGACATCCAAACAAAGAGCGGCGCTGAAAACATGGTTAACAAAGTCAATTTCCAGGAAATAAAAGCCATGGCAATCAAGATGGACAACAAAAGAATCGACTCGACCAAAATAGTAATGACACCCTCTGTGAACAGCTCTGACAGTGTGGCCACATCATTCGTCAGGCGGGTGACAATTCGGCCCACCGGAGTCTTATTGAAATACTGAATGGGAAGGTTTTGAATGTGTCGGATCAAATCTTCACGAATGTAATAAAGAACTCGATTTCCGAAGATTTGAAAAAAATAAGAGTAACTGAATTGAAAAAGGGTCTGCAAAATCTGCACAACCAAATAGATCAGGGCAACAGATTTGAGAACGCCATAATCTTTAGCAACAATTCCATGATCGATGACATAACCAATCAGAAAGGGCAAAGCTCTCGAGGTCACGGCCAAGCCAACAACGCAAAAGAGCACCAAAAAAACAAAACCCAAATGACGTCGACAGTAAGGCCATAGCTTGAAGAAAAGCTGTCGATAGGTGATATCTCGTTTGACCTGATCATCAGACACAAACTGCGGATTTTGCTTTTCGTTTTCGTTGTCACTCATGTGGCACCTCTGAAGGCAGGTAGCCTTGAATGCGTGCAATGGTTTGGTAAGTCAGGCAAGACTTGATCAGCTGAGCATGCGTGCCTTGAGCCTCAATACTGCCTTGATTGAGCACGAAAATCTGATCAGCGTCTTCGAGGGCGGACAATCGGTGAGTCACAATCAATTGAGTTTTCCGCCCATTCAACTGATCACCTAGGTGAGATTGAATTGTCTTTTCCGTGTTGTGATCAACCGCGCTCAAAGAATCATCCAGCATAATCATCGGAGCTCGAGTCATCAATCCACGAGCGATCGTCAGACGTTGCTTTTGGCCGCCACTGAGATTCACTCCACGCTCGCCCAGTTCCGAATTAAATTGGTGAGGCAATTCATCGACCTCGGATTTGATATCCACGACTTGCGCCCAATGGAGAATCTCTTCGGGTTCAACGCTGAGCTCACGCCCCATTTTCATATTTTCGGAAATGGACTCGCTAAATAGAAAAGCTTCTTGGGGCACCAAAGCCAAATTCAAATGCAAGGATCTTTGAGTGATACTTTCGATTTCCAAGCCATTGATGAAAACTGAATTTTTCGGCGCTGGGTACAGTCGATTCAATAGATGCAGCAAGGTTGTCTTGCCACTTCCAACCGGTCCGACCAAACCAATTTTTTGCCCCGCCAGGATCTCAAAGTTTAGATTTTTCAAAGTAGGAGCGCTCGCTTCAGGAAATTGAAAAGTCAAATTGCGAACTTCCAGTTTTTCGAAATTTTTAATTTCAATTGTTCCATGATCGGGAATATCTGTTTTTTGTTGCAAGATATTTTTTACTCGAGAAAAAGAAGCCATACCTTTTTGATACTGACTGATTCCCAAACCCAAAGCGGTCATAGGCCAGACCATTTTGGTGATATAGCGCTGAAAGGCCACCAAAGTTCCAATCGTCGCTGCTCCCGAGAGAACATCTGGCCCTGCCACAAATAATAAAATCACAGTTCCCGAGGCCACGCCAAATTGCATCACCGGTCCGAACAGCGAATCGACAGAAGCAACTTGGTTGCAGGCGTCTTCAAAAGTTTTGCTCAAACGGTTGTAGGCTGAAAGTTGATTGCTTTCGTGTGCAAAGCTTTTAATCACTCGGACCCCAGCCACCGTTTCTTGCGAAAATCCTGACAGTGCAGACAGGTGATCTTGCTGAATCTTGTAACGATCAAAAATAAGTTTCGTTACTTTCCAAATCAGCAGGGGAACAACTGGCAGTAAAATCAAAGTTTGAAAGGTCCATCTTGGTTCAAGCCAAATCATCAATGGCAAAATCAGCAAAATATTACAAAGACCATCGACCAAAATCAGAACTCCTGCGCCGATGCCTTGGCGAAAAGACTGGATGTCGTTGGTCATCAAGCTCATCAATTCGCCAATTGGATTCAATTTGAAAAATTGCGGGCCCATGGTTGTCAAATGACGAAAGACTCGATTTCTCAAGTCATCCGCAGCCAAAGTGTGATATTTGCTAAAAAAAATTCGCCAAGAATATCGAGTCACTGCGAGGGTTGCCATTGCGGCAAAAAACATCAGCGCCGTTTTACCCAGAGATGACATTTTTTCATTCGAGGTCATCTCATCAATGCCTCGCTTCAGAATCAAAGGATAAATGCTGTCAGCAACATTGGTGATCACCAAGAAAAACATTCCGAGATTGAAATGTCGTTTGTGTTTCCGGATATAAAACCAGAGAGGATGTTGACTCAGCAAATCTGAGTTTTCAAAAGCATTTTCTTGCATGAGAGACAGGCTACATGAAACTTCAAGAAGTGAGAATCAAAGTCTTCGTTTCAGAAATTTTTTACGGCAGCATCAGCCACCGCAAAAAATAATGTGGAAGGTGA
>JAYUCD010000050.1:0-3349 GCA_043740515.1 Bdellovibrio sp.
CCATCTTCAGATAGCTCAGGAGTTCGATCGGGAATTGAATGGGCTTCTAGCGAAAATCCTCGATTGGTTTCAAATGAGCGGGTCTTGTCAGTTGATAAATTGAAAGAGCTTCGAGCTCATCCGATGAAGCCCGAGTTGGGAGCTTGTCAGTAACTTTTTGGATCTGAATCAGTCGAATTATGCATGCAAGCTTTGGGAATTTACTTGCAACAGGTCCCATCGACTCCACAAATAAGCTATGGCTTCACTCTTGGGGGCTTGACCTGGGCTGTTTTTTTTCAGAGGATCAGTTCATGGAAGAAATTGAAGTCCCGATCGAAAAGCTGCAAGAAGATATGCATCATCAAATTGAACACTCGCACGATTCCACTGGCTTCATGATGAAGGGCGCTCTGCTTTCTGCCATCCTAGCAGTCTTTGCGGCCATTTCCGCATTGATGGCTGGACATTACTCGAATGAAGCTTTGGTGGAGCAACTGAGTGCATCTGATTCTTGGGCTTACTATCAAGCCAAGGGAATCAAGTCTTCCATCACAGAAATTAAAATGATGGTCAGTCCGAAAGATGCCGAATCGCTCAAGGAAAAAATGGGCGAGTACAAACAACAACAAGAAGAAATCAAAAAAGAAGCGGAAGAAAAGCAGGCTGAATCTCGGCATCATCTGACCAAGCATCAAGCTCTCGCCAGTGCAGTTACTTTTTTCCAAATTGCTATAGCCCTGACGGCAATTTCTGTCTTGACCAAAAAGAGACGCTTCATGAGCATCTCTATGGTTTTGGGAATTATCGGAGCCATGATGATGGCCCGAGGTCTTTGGCTGATCTAAAGTTCCCTCGGGCTGCAGGCTCAGTTATTTGCGCTTGATTAAATCTTTTTCTGGAAAACGAAATTTTGGCATTGCTGGGACTGCAGGATCTCTGTAACCCACAGTTAGAATCACTGCCGAATAATGACCTTTTTCCAACCCCAGAATTTTATCAAACTCAGCTCCGACGAAACCCTCCATCGGACAAGAATCAATTTTCAGCTCGGCACAGGCCGCAAGACCAAATCCAAGCGCAATGTAAGCTTGTTTCGAAGTCCATGTTTTCAATTCCTCTTCTGTTCGATCCTTGAATCCACCTCGCATCATGCCTTCATAATCTTTGAATTTGGCCCGCTCATCAGCGTTGTTACCTGAGAGCGAATTAAAGTATTGATCAATTCTCGCGTTGACATTGGTGCGTGCGACAAAAACCAATAGAACTGAGCAAGATGTGATTTGGCGTTGATTCCAAGCGTGCGGCAAAAGTTTTTCTTTGGTCGCTTTGTCCTTAATTACTTCGACACAAAATGGCTGCAAGCCATAAGAGGTTGGAGCCATTCGAATGGCTTGCAAAATTTTATTCAAATCAGAATCCGAAACCTGCTTGTTTGCATCAAAGGCCTTCGTGGCATGTCGCCATTCAAGTTGAGAAAGAAAATCAGACATAAATATATCCTTATTTTTGTTTACTAAAACGAGCTTTCGATTAAATCATGGATTCATTTTATTGCGGAGTTTTATTCTGAATGCATAAGTGCAACATAAGCCTTTTGCTTGAGTTGATAAACTTTCGATTTATCCCAGATCACCCCGTCTCAAATTGAGACAGCTCAATTTTGTAATCAGGTGTTTAGCGAATAGATCTTTTTTCAATCCTTAGGAGCTTTTACTGGGTCCTAAGGCGGCATTCTCTTTGCCTTAGTTAAAGGCATGAGAACAAAGATTGGATATCAACTCGCGAAAAATGTCGCGATTTTGCTTCTTGCGGGAATTTCAGTGAAAGCTGAGGCTTCGTCTCAGACCGTGGATTGCCAATGTACTTTGCCTAAACAGTCGGTGTCACGTGAGTTGAAAAAGATCAAATTGGCATCAAATGAAATTGCTAAGACTGCGCTTGAAAGTTCCGGCCTTCGTTGTGAATCGATCATCAAGAAGCAGAAAAATTTCAAAACTTGGAATGCCATTTTGACTTCTGAGACGGCCAAGCCACACCTCAGTTTTATCAGAACAGGTTCTGCAGACTTGAAAAATCTTTGTCCCAATTTCGATCACATGCCTCTCAAAGAAAAAAATAATGTTTGGATTTCCATCCTCAATGCGATGGCTACTTTGGAAAGCACTTGCAATCCTTCCGCCGAAGCTGAAGGTCCCAATGGGCGTCTCCATGGAATTTTGCAGTTGCACACTGGACAGGAAAAAAGATATTCAGGCGGCTGTCAGACTGGCGATGCGCATTCGATCGATCGCAGCTTGAAATGTGGACTGTCCATGCTCAACGATCAGTTGGCTCGAGGCGAGCCTTTGTTTAGTCGGAAATCTTACTGGGATGTTCTAAGACCGCAAGCTAAGGGAAAAAAATATCTCCATGTTAAAAAAGCTCTCGCCAACCATCCTGGCTGTAAGCTTCCCCCGGTTGTGATATCAAAAGTACTGCCAGTTCCTATCGTGCTTAAGCCGGCGCCGCCCCTTACTTACGTGGCGCGATTTCAAGACTGGTGGCAAAAAAAATATTTCAATGTCCAGGAATCCGTCTCAAGTTTTAAGCTGAAACGAGTTTCGCGAACCAATCTGAAAAACTTCCAAGATTAATAAATAAAATTTGTAAAAATTAATCGTCAGCACCAAAGAAATGTTCCTATTCCTAAAAATTCTGTATTAGAAAAAGCAATCGCGGAAGAGTCTAGCTAGACTTCAATTCCAGCAAATTTTGTCATTTACCAACTTTGCTTCGCGACTGGAACGCTTGCTTTATTTTCATCAATAATTTTTAAAACTTTCGATTCAACTTCCGAGAAAATATCAGGTGTGATAGATGTTCAAAAAAGCGCGAGTTGCTTTCTCTTTCTTAACTCCCAACGCATCCAATTTGCTCAATAAACTTCACAGTGGCCTCTGGGCGCGCTTTGCGCTGATTGCCTCGGTGATGCGCACGGCCGCTAGCTCTTGCCAGCCCGGTAAATTCGACGAGCTTTTGAAATCTGTTGGGCAAGCCAATTTTAAAATGGTAAATCTCTGATCGACACAAAGTGCTCACGTGCACCTTCTTCGAGACCGAAACAACATCAATTACATCAAAAAAATTAAACTATAAAATCCTCGGCTGATTTTTTTGCTTTGAAATTAAGGTCCCAAGCATCCTCTGTTATACGAAATATTCTGGGCATTCTGCCTCTCGTAGAATCTCTTCTGGTTTTCAAAGCTCCTCAGAGTGTTTGCTCAAGCCTTCTCCCTTTCAAACTTGGATCCTCTCTTGCAATCCAAAGGATATGAAAGAGTACTCTGCGATGCTTTGTTTCAAGGTATCGCTGACAAAACACAATCTT
>JAYUCD010000051.1:0-5505 GCA_043740515.1 Bdellovibrio sp.
TTTGGCTTTTGCTTTTGTTCTTGCCGCTTCGAGATCGTAATCAAGGCCCTGAATGATTAAGTTGATCATTCCTTCGAGACCTAATTTTCTTCCGTCATCAGGATGAAAAATAAAAGAAATTCCGTAAGCCTCAAGTTCTTTTTTTTCTTCGTGCACGATGACGCCACCACCACCGCCGTAAATTTTCACATAACTTGCACCGGCTTGATCAAAGAGATCCTTCATATATTTGAAGTACTCCATGTGTCCGCCCTGATAGGAGCTGATGCAAATTCCTTGCGCCCCTTCTTGCAATGCTGCTTTCACCACGTCACTGACCGACTGGTTGTGACCTAAGTGAATCACCTCAGCTCCGAACTCTTGGAGAATTCGTCGCATGATATTGATACTGGCATCGTGACCATCGAACAGACTGGCCGCAGTGACAATACGAATCGGATTTTTTGGAATGTGTTTGACGAAACTTGGCGCGACCATTGGATTCAGTGAATTCATAAACCTTGAAACCGAGCCTTTCGCTTTTCAATGAAAGCTTGAGTTCCCTCTTTGACATCCTGACTTTGAAAGAGAGCCGCAAATTGAGTCGCTTCGATCGCCATCCCCGAATCCACATCGTGATCGTAGCTCTCAGAAATACTTCGCTTGGCTGCTGCTACTGCCAGAGGAGCTCGAGCGCAAATATTCTCGGCCGTCGTTTGAGCCGAACTCAAGAGTTCGGTTTTGCTGCAAACTTTGTTGACCAGACCAAGCACGAAAGCCTCTTCGGCGCTAATCATCGAACCGCTATAAATCATTTCTTTGGCTCGCGGGAGATTCAAAGCTCGAGCCAAGCGAATGGTTCCGCCAAATCCTGGGATCAATCCCAAAGTCACTTCAGGTAAACCGAATTTTGCATTTTCAGAAGCGTAAATAAAATCACAAGCCAGTGCAAGCTCCAGTCCGCCACCAAGGGCAAAACCATTGACGGCCGCGATCACTGGAATGCTCAGTTTTTCTAATTGGCGGAAAACCGCTTGCCCTCGCTCAGCAAATTTTTCTGCCGAGTCCATCTTCAATTGATGAATTTCTTTGATATCCGCACCTGCAACAAAAGCTTTTTCGCCAGCTCCAGTGAGAATCAAAACTTTGATTTCTGAATAATTGAGCTGAGAAATTTCAGTCAGGGCGATTGATAACTCAGTTAGCACTTGGGCATTCAGAGCATTCAGAGATTCCGCTCGATTGATTGTTAGAATCCCGATCGAGTTTGATATTTCTAGTTTCAAGGTTTCAAACTGAAAAGCTTCTGACATTACTTCCGACCTTCTGCTGAAACTTCGTAGTTGTAAAAGCCGCGGCCCGACTTTCGCCCCAGCCAACCGGCCTCCACATACTTGACCAGCAATGGACAGGCGCGGTATTTGGAATCGCCCAATCCCTCATGCAAAACATTCATGATCGCAAGACAAGTGTCCAAGCCAATAAAGTCCGCCAAGGTCAGAGGCCCCATCGGCTGATTGGTCCCCAACTTCATCGCGCTATCAATGCTCTCGACGGAAGCAATTCCCTCATGCAAAGTGTAAACAGCCTCATTGATCATCGGCATCAGAATGCGATTGACGATAAATCCTGGCATGTCTTTCGTGCTTTCAACAAAAGTCTTGTCTAATTTCTCAGCGAGACTGCGCACCTGGCGAAAAGTTTCCTCACTTGTTTGAAGACCGCGGATGCCTTCGACCAATTTCATCAGCGGAACTGGATTCATAAAATGCATTCCGGCAACTTGAGTGGGTCGCTTGGTGGCCGCTGCGATTTTAGTGATTGAAATGGAAGAGGTGTTGGAGCAAAGCAAAGCTTTCGGTTGAACAATCTGATCAAGTTCTCTGAAAATTTTTAATTTTAATTCGATATTTTCAGTTGCGGCTTCGATCACTACATCGCAATCTTTCAGCGCCTGGAGGCCTTCTGAAATATGAATGTGCCCAAGCAAGGTTTTTTTCTGATCTTCTGTGAGACTGCCTTTTTTGATCAGGCGATCACAGCTGCTCGAAATGCTTTTCATCGCTTTTTCTAGCGATGCGGCCGAAACATCGGAGAGGATCACTGGAATTCCGAACTGAGCTGCGACCTGGGCAATTCCAGTTCCCATTTGACCTGCGCCCACCACTCCTATTTTCATTTGGATCTCCCTGATTTTTCATTTTGAAAACTGGTTATTTTTCCCACAAGGCACCGTCTCTGTCACCTCGAGAATTTCAGACGAAAATGGGAGAATTTTGACGCAAACCGAGAGATTAGAACAGGTTGCTATGGAGGCGCAAAATCAGCAGAGCTTCGTCGCTTGATTTCTGGGGATTTGTCTCGTGGTGCTTGCCCCACAAAGTGACCGCGCTGAGACCATCTTTGGAGCTCACCGAAAATCCTAAATCGGAGGACTTGATCACTGTCGCCGCTTTGTTCAGATCAGACTGAGTTTGCTCATAGCGCAGCAGTAAATTCAAATCTCCGCCCAGATGAGCGCTGAGATCGACATGTCCCCAGCCAAAAGGATGCTTTTGATCGAACTGCAAAATCTCGCCGCGGCCCATTTCGGCCAGCATAAAATTTCGCCTCCAAGCTCGATAAATCGACAAACTTCCATGTCGGATTTTCGCATTTTGAGTCGGATCAAAATCAAAGCCCTGATCTAGATTCGCCGCAGTTGATGTGCCAGTTGAGCGAACATCTGTGCTTCCGACTTCGGCTGTCGCTAAGAGTCCGATGCCCGAAGAATTTAAATAACTCCACAGTCCAGTCATCCATAATTTCTGATCGGAGTTCGGCCCCGATTCGCCGTTATGAATCGCAACTTTTGCCAGGTATGGGCTTCGGCTGGTTTTTAATTCAACGCCGTAATCGCGCCGCGTGAACCAGCGACGACTGCGAGTATCTGTTTCGGGAAGCAGCAATTCGGATTCTGCAACCGAGCCTTCGTAGCCATTGCTGATCGGAATGAGGCCGGCTTTGATATCCATGTACGAAGTCTTCAACTGAAGTGCGGCCGTGACCATTTCCAGCTGCAGTGGTTTTGCCAAATACCAGATAGCCGGCGTGATCAAATCTCCCGTTCCAAAACTGAATTGGCCGCTGAGAGAGTTCGGACTTTGGTCTCGTCGCCAGTCAAAGCCGATGAATGAATCTCGCAGCTCGAAGCCGCCTTGACTGGGCTCTTGGACTCGAGCTTGGGGTGAAATTGAGAACTGAGTGAAATGAAAACTTCCAGGCGACTCGCCTTCTGCCCGGGTCGCTTGCGAAGCTAGCAAAACGCCTACGAAAGTCGAAAGGATCAGCGAAATGAGAAAAGAGGTTCGTCTAGGAAACTTCACTTTTTTAGTCTAACCGAAGCGCGCCGAAAATTCCCACAGCATCTCCTCTCGGGCAAGCTTTTCTGGTCTTGAGGGAAGGAGCCGGGAGCCGCAAACTGAAAAGACATGAAACTTGCGCCGCTCTCTTTGTTGTTTTTCTTGACCCTTCCGGCGCTGGCCTCTCGTGGTCTTGCGATCAAATTTTATCAATCACCTCACAGTCAGTTTGCATCCGGAGAAGTCAGCCTGCGCGAATTGGAAAAAGATTGGAAACAAGATTTTGCCGAGTCCTCGCTTCTTGTCGAGCGCAATCACCGCCAGTTCTGGGTTCCATCGGAATCAGTCGCTCGCGATCTCAATCTCAGTCAGTGGGTGATCGAAAACAGGACGCAAAAAAAATATCAAGTTTTGAGTACCCACGGCTCCTCAGTGCAAGTCGCAGCGGATTCGAACAAGCCGATGTGGCTGAAGATGTCGGATCTCTCACCGGTGGCGCAAGATTTGGGCACGGCATTGACCATCACCACCACTCAACTTCGCCAGTCCGCCAGCTGGAAAAGCAATTCTTTGTTGAGCTTGCCGCCGAACAGCCGCTTGCAAATTATTGAGCTCGAAGACACCTGGGCCTTGGTTTCTTTTCAATCGATGGGAGAAATTAAAGGCTGGGTCGATCTTAATAATTTGGTTTTAAAATCCGACTTTGCAGCCTTTGCTCTCACTGATTCAAAATCTTGGACGCCGATCCTCTACCGCGAAGGTTCGGATCTGATCACTCAAGATCAGACTCGTTTGCCTTTGGGCAAAGTCCGAGCTCTGAAAACAAAACCGAATCTTGCCATCTCTTTGGTCAGTGATGACTCGCAAAAATTATTGCTCAGGCAAAATCTGAATTTGCTCAGCTCAGAAGACCAAGTTTGGAGTCAATCCAAAATTTCTGGCCACGGATCTGTCTTCTGGAAAAAAAATCAAATCCAAGATGCAATGACCAAAGACGAATTGTCTTCAGCCGCCGGAGCTCTCGACGTGGACGCACTTCTCAGCCGGGAAGTGGTCTCGGTCTCTTTCCATCCGAAGAATCCAAATTTCGGCGTGGTCTCTGCTCAGGGAATCTATCTCACCGTGGACGGAAAATCATGGCGTCTGTTGCCGGAATTTAAAAATCAAAATCATCCGGTGCTGATTGATGAATCATCGACTTTGTACGTAGGAAGCATGCGAAGTTTCAACGGCGGAAAAAGTTTCTCGGCTTATTTAAAAATGGATCAACTGACTCGACTGATTGAAACTCGTCAGAAAAATTCTGGCTTGCAGTTTAAGATTCGCGCCTTGACCAGTCCTCAGCCAGGAATTCTCAAGCTCGGTCTTGAAACCAACGCCGGCAAAATCAGTCTGGCAGCTCGAACGGCGACGACGGATCCTTTGAAGTGGGATTTTGATTGAGTCACAGCACTTCAATCCGAGAAAAATGGCTTCATCGCCTGATAAGCTTTTTCTTGCAGCTCATTTCTTTCTTTCAAAGTAAAACCGGTGCTCGAAATTGGCGCTAGGTATTCCACTTGAATTGTTCGTCGCCAACGATCGCTATTGGGTAGAAATTGGCTTTTCGGTAAAACGTCATGCGCGCCTCTGATCACGACCGGAATCAAAGGAATCTGGGCGTTGATTGCGAAGATAAATGGACCGGATTTAAATGGCAGCAATGTTTCGCCGTGATTGCGCTGACCTTCAGGCGACAGTGCGAATTTCTCCCCGTTGTGCGCTCGAGTCACCGTGTCTTGGTAAAGTTTGAAAACTTCTTCTCGGCGGCCGCGCGAGATCGGTAGAACTCCAAATCTTCGCATCGCTTCTCCGAACAATGGAATTTTAAAAAGCTCAATTTTGGCTCCGAAGCGAAAATGAGGATAGGCTGCTTGCAAAGTAAAAATATCAAAAAAACTGGTGTGATTAAAAAGCAAGACACCCCCGCCTTGCGGAATTCTCTCGAGGCCTTTGACTTCGAGGCGTACTCCGAAGATACGCAAGCAGATGCGGCTCCAGATCGACATGATCCAGGATTCGAGATCGTGCTTGTGAATTAAAAAAGCTTCCAGAATCGCAACTCCGCTCCAGAGCAAAGTGAAAGGCAAAAAGACAAGCAAGCCGAGAATCGCGCGCAGAGAGCAGATCAGTTTGATCACGGACT
>JAYUCD010000052.1:0-4071 GCA_043740515.1 Bdellovibrio sp.
TCTCGGCCTGCTTGCTACAAGTATCAAGTCGAGATTTCTCTATGAACTATAACTATGAATTATAGATATGAACAAAAACTTTGCCGATAGCCACAGCCACCTTTCCGATCCGCGCATCGCGACTTCTGTCGAGTCGATGATCAGTGCAGCCAAACAACTGGGGATTCAAACTTTTCTCCAGGGTGGAGTCGGTCCTGAAGATTGGGAGAGGCAACGAAAACTAAAGTCCAAGCATCCAGAAATTCTGCTGTGCTTTGGTCTGCATCCTTACTGGGTGGTCGATCAGGACCAGACTCAACTAGAAGCCGGTCTGGATTTGCTGGCGCGAAATATTTCTGAAGCCTCGGCCCTTGGCGAGCTCGGTTTGGATTTTCGTCCTCACATCGTTAAGGAATTTCGCGAGCTGCAAATCTTTGCTTTTGAAGCACAACTTGAAATCGCGCAGATGGCAGCGAAGCCGATCGTTCTCCATCTGGTGCAGGCTTTCGATGAAGCCATTCGAATTCTAGATTTGTTCGGAGTTCCGAAGCAGCGAGGATTTGTTCACTCTTTCAATGGCTCAGCTCATCAAGCCAGCGCTTACCTCGAGAGAAATCTTTTGCTGTCGATTGGTGGACCGGTTGTGCGGCCTGAAAATCAGCGGCTGCATCAAGCAGTGCAAAGCATTCCGCTGGAAAGTCTTCTGCTTGAAACGGACTCGCCTGATCAACCGCCGCCAAGCCTTCAGGGGCAATGGAACTCTCCGGAAAGCTTGTGGCAAGTGGCAGAAATGATTGGGCGATTGAAGAAGCTTCCGACAGAGGAAGTTCTTGACATCACTAGCCAAAATCTACGAAAACTGCTCGCATGAATCCAACTGAAAATCCGCATTACAATTCGACCACAGAGCAAGCGCGAGAAACCAATTATGTCTTGCACCGCCGCTTTGATCGCATGGGCCGATTGATTGGCGACGTGGCCATGGCAAAGCTTTTCCAAAGTCATGTGATGATTATCGGATTGGGCGGAGTGGGTTCCTGGGCCGCTGAAAGTTTAGCTCGCAGTGGAGTCGGCCAATTAAGTTTGGTTGATCACGACGAAATTTGTATCACCAATGGGAATCGCCAACTGCATGCTCTGCAAGGTTTGGTCGGAAAGAAAAAAGCGCAAGTGATGGCGGAGCGCCTAAAAAAAATTAATCCACAAGCTCAGGTTCACGATGTGGTCACATTTTATAACGAAGCCAATTCAGAAGCTATTTTAGCAAGCCGCCCTGATTTTATCATTGATGCCATCGACAATTTGACAGCTAAAGCACACTTGCTGGCCACTTGCAAAAAGTTGGGAATTCCTGTGATCACCTCAGCTGGCGCGGGAGCTCGATTGGATCCTTTGGCGGTGAGGTTATGTGATCTCGCCGAGACTCACACGGATCCGTTGGCGCATCAGATGCGAAAGATTTTGCGCACTCGGCATGAGTTTCCGCGAGAAGGAAAATTTGGCATTGCTTGCGTCTTCTCAGAAGAGATTCCGATGATGCCCGAAGAGCTGAAATACGATAACGGCGAGGGCTTTCAGTGTGTTTGCCCGCAAGGACAAAACAATCCGCATTCATGTGACCGGCGAAATATGATTTACGGAACGGCGAGCTTCGTCACCGGAAATTTCGGGTTGGTGATGGCCTCTTGGGTGGTTCGCCAAATTGTCGAGCCTATTTTGAAAATGAAATCCTTGCCGGCGGAGTCTGACATATGAGCCTGGTTCTTTTCTTTGGCTTAGCCCTGGTGATTTTTGTGGTGGGTGTCATCTACTCCAGTCTTGTTATTCGTCATCACTGGCAGAAGCGGGATAGCAAACTCAGTCCCAAACCTGAGCACCAGGACTAATTCTTTTCCTTTCAAAGCCAATTTTGTGACATAAACTTCATGTTAAGCTGATCACTTTACCAAAGCTCAAATCGGGCTTAAGATAGGCTCTATGAACTCTGAAAAAGCCTCTCTTTTAAATTTCGGCCAGTCCCTCTTGAGCCGAGTTCCCAAACCTTTTTTACAGAAAAGTGTGTTCGGATTCGAACTTTTGCGAACCGCGACTTTTCTTGGGCAAAATCTTTTGCTCACGGCTTTAGTTCAGAAAAACAAAGCTGTCGATCCACACTTCAAAACAAATTTAAAAATGATTTTGAAAGACCTTTCTCAGCTTTTAAAAAAGGATTCTGAAAATATCGCGAATGGGATCTATCCTTTGCAAGTTCTGACCACGGAATCAGCTCGACATTTTTTCAAACGTTACCCGCAAATTTTATTCGATTCTTGGTCGGTGACAAAACGGCGGCTCGAGCATGTTTCAAAAGATTTCGATATGGAAGCCAGAGAATACCTGCGCGATGTGCCTGACTACTTTCAACGAAATTTTCACTATCAAACCGACGGGTATTTGACTGAAAAAAGTGCCGAATTGTATGAGCATCAGGTTGAAATTTTATTTTCTGGTGCGGCAGATGCCATGCGCCGCCTGATTCTGCCGCCGCTCAAAGCGCAGTTCCCTTATACCGAAGGCGAAGGTCTGCATTTTCTTGAGGTCGCGGGTGGCACGGGTCGTTTGACTAAATTTGTCAAAATGACTTTTCCTAAGGCTAAAATCACTTTGATGGATCTATCCCATCCTTATCTGAAAAAGGCTCAAGACAACTTGAACGGATTTACCAAAATTAATTTCGTTCAAGGGGACTCGGCGGCGCTGCCATTTTTAGATCAGCAGTTTGATGCCGTCCTTTCTTGTTTTCTGTTTCATGAGCTTCCATTGAGCGAGCGACAAAAAACTTTGACGGAAAGTTTGCGAGTTTTAAAGCCGGGCGGCTTCTTGGGCTTGGTGGATTCGGTCCAGCAAGAAGATAAACAGGATTTTGAGTTCGCGCTGAAGCAGTTTCCCGTGGATTTTCATGAGCCTTTTTACAAAAATTATATTCAAAACCCGATGGAAGGCCTTTTGCGGCATGCTCAGTTTGAGCAAATTCAGACTCAGCTTGGGTTTTTCTCAAAGGCCGTCTGGGCGCTGAAGCCTGAGCAGAAACCTAGCTAGAAACCTGCCGCAAAGGGCTTCGATTCTACTTGCCAAAGTGGGCTCTCCTCTCTAGTTTCTAGCGTCAATTGCCATGCCATAGACGAGGCCCTCGTCTGCTTTAAAAAAGAGGAAAAGAAATGAACACAAACGGCGTCATTTCAAAGTTTATTGATTACCACTACAGACATTTCAATTCGGCGGCGCTCAAAGATGCGGCCATCGGTTACCGCGCTTTCCTAGACAAAGGCGGGAAGATGTTGGTGACCCTGGCTGGAGCGATGAGCTCTGCAGAGCTTGGACTGTCACTGGCCGAGATGATTCGCAATGATAAGGTGCATGCAATTTCTTGTACTGGGGCCAACTTGGAAGAAGATGTCTACAATTTGGTGGCTCACTCGCATTACGAGCGAATTCCAAATTACCGAGATTTGACTCCGCAAGATGAGCAGAAATTGCTCGAGCGTCATTTGAACCGCGTGACCGATACCTGCATTCCAGAAGAAGAAGCAATCCGTCGAATTGAAAAAGCAATCATGGATGTTTGGCAAGACGCCGAGAAAAAAGGCGAGTCCTATTTGCCGCACGAGTATTTCTACAAAATTTTGTTAAATGGCTCTTTGAAAAAATATTACGAGATCGATCCGAAGAATTCTTGGCTCTTGGCTGCGGCTGAAAAAAATCTGCCGATGGTTGTGCCTGGTTGGGAAGACTCGACCACTGGAAATATTTTTGCTGGTGCCTTGATCAAAGGACAAATCAAAAAGCCGACAACGATGAAATCTGGAATTCAGTACATGACCTCTTGGGCCGAGTGGTACATGAGCGCTTCAAAGAAAAATGACATCGGATTCTTTCAAATTGGTGGCGGAATCGCCGGCGATTTCCCAATCTGTGTTGTGCCGATGTTACATCAAGATCTAGGATACACCGATGTGAAATGTTGGAAATTCTTCTGCCAGATTTCTGACTCGACAACTTCCTTTGGTTCTTACTCGGGTGCTGTTCCGAATGAGAAAATCACTTGGGGAAAGC
>JAYUCD010000053.1:0-3317 GCA_043740515.1 Bdellovibrio sp.
TTGAAACTTTGGAGCAGTTGCAGTTTCCGGACGGCAGCACTTCTTTAGAGTTTTCCAACTTGGAAACCCGGCATTACAACGACGAATCTGCGGCCGATATCAGTCACTTTTCCTATGTAACGCAAAATGTTCTCGATCTTTCCAATAGTTTGCAGACTCAAACTCCCGGCGCCGAGGCCTGGCTTCGATCGCTGAATTCCAAATTGATGGCCTGGAAAGAAGATCACTACCGAATTTTTATCGGTGTGAAAAATAAATCTCAGGCGGAGCGTCTGCGCTTATTGCTCGAAAAAATCGAGTGGTCGGTAGCCATTGCAGAGCCTGACCAAGAAATTTGGCAATCTTGGTATTTAGAACAAGACCAGTCGAGCCGAACTTTGCAAATCATTCCTCGCGTTTTGCCTGAGAGCTTACGAATCCCAGAAGAGAAAATTATTTTGCTTCGAGACGAAGACTTGCTGGGGAAAAAGCAGCGACTTCGCGAGTACTCGGCTTCTGAAGATTTTCACAAACAAGCGAAGCGCTTGTCTTTTGGAGATTTGAAGCCCGGTGATTGTGTCGTGCACATTCAACATGGGATCGGAGTCTACGAAGGCCTTCGAGTCATGAGTATCAGCGGAATAGAATCTGAATTCATCCAAATCGCCTACAAAGATAAGGACAAATTGTATCTTCCCGTCTACCGAGTCGGCCAGCTGCAACGATACGCTGGCGCCGCCCAAACCACAGTGTTGGATAAATTGGGCGGACTGGGATGGGAGAAAACAAAATCCAAGGTCAAGGGCCATCTGCGAGATCTTGCTGCTGATCTTTTGCAGTTGTACGCCAAGCGAGCCGAACTTCACCGGCCTGCCTTTCAAGTTCACGAAGAGGATTTTGCCGCCTTTGAAGCCGCTTTTCCTTTCGATGAAACGGAAGATCAGAACCGAGCCATTCGAGATTTCTTGAAAGATTTAACTTCGACGAAACCTATGGATCGTTTGATTTGCGGTGACGTGGGCTTCGGGAAAACCGAAGTTGCCATGCGCGCCGCCTTCGTCGCGGCTCACAACCGAATGCAGGTAGCGGTCCTGGCGCCGACAACGGTTTTAACTTTCCAACATTTTGAAACTTTTAAAAAACGCTTTCATGGTTGGCCATTGGAAATTCGCGAGCTCAATCGTTTCGTTAGCAACGCTGACGTCAAGCGAACTTTGAATGATTTGAAGGCTGGAAAAGTCGATATCATCATTGGTACTCACCGCCTCCTGAGCAAAGATGTCGAGTTTCAAAACTTGGGCTTGTTGATCGTCGATGAGGAGCAAAAGTTCGGTGTCGCTCACAAAGAAAAAATCAAACGTATGAAGAACAGCGTTGATACTTTAACTTTATCCGCAACTCCAATTCCTCGAACACTCAACATGAGTCTCATGGGAGTCCGCGATCTCAGCATCATTAACTCGGCACCGGTCGATCGATTGCCAACTCGAACTTTTATTTGTCGCTTTGACGAGGACACAATTCGAAAAGCCATCGAATCGGAAATCACACGTGGTGGACAAGTCTTCTTCATTCACAACCGGGTGCAAAGCATCTACGGAATTGCTGATGAAATTCGCCGAATCGCTCCGAGCGCGCGCATCCGAGTCGGCCACGGGCAGCTCGATGAAGAAGAGCTAGAAAAGACAATGGTGGCTTTCTTCAATCATGAAATCGACGTCTTGGTTTGCACGACGATTGTTGAATCAGGAATGGATATCCCACGAGCCAACACCATGTTTATCGATCAAGCCCAGATGCTCGGTCTCTCTCAGCTTTATCAATTGCGGGGACGAGTCGGCCGAAGCAAGCAGCGAGCCTACTGCTATCTCATTCTACCGCGCGATAAAAAATTAGACAAAGACGCACAAGAGCGCTTGAAGGTGATTCAGGAAAACACAGCTCTTGGCAGCGGCATTCGAATTGCTCAGTATGATTTGGAGCTTCGAGGCGCCGGAAATGTTCTCGGCGAGCATCAATCGGGACATATCAATTCGGTCGGTTATGAACTTTACATGGATTTACTCAACGAAACCATTCATCAGCTGAAGGGTGAGCCAGTCGACGAAATGGATTTGGATCCAGAAATCAACCTGAAAGTGGCCGCGATGATCCCTGAAAAATACATCAGCGACATCCGCATTCGACTTTCTTACTATAAAGCATTGGCCGACATTCAGTCGCACGAAGATTTAGAGAAAATAGAAGAAGAGCTCAAAGATCAATTCGGAGAGATTCCCGAGCCTACTTTGAACTTGATGGGCTTGATGTTGATTCGAAGTCAGTGTCGTATTTTGGGAGTAAAAGATGTCGGCTCCGGCTTGAAAAATATTTCTCTCAAGTTTTCGGAAAAAACTCGCTTCAAACCAGAGACTGCAATCTCTTTGGCGATGCGAGAAAATAAAAAGTACTCAATCACTCCGGACAATCGACTGAACATCCGAATGAACGCGATCACTTGGCCAGCTGTCTATGAAGAGCTCGAATATTTATTGAAGCTTATTTAATTTCATCTGCTAACGGCCTTGATCAAAATTCCAGCTTTAATCCGGCACCAATGTTCATTGAGGACTCAAAATCAGGCTCGCCGTCTCCGTTGGGCGGATAAAATTGAGAAATATAAATATCTAAATAAGTATTTGTTATTCCCGAATTGTTGCGCGCCTGCAGAGCTGCGTCCGGATCAATTGCATTGAGCTGAATCAATGCTCCAGCTGTTAATCCCATAGACAGTCCATTGACGCCTGTTTTGGTCGGTTGAGAAAAGCCGGTGTCTTCCCAGGCAAAACTGGTTAGCGAGGTTTTCACGTAAGGTGCGATATAAGGTTCTTCGAAAAAAGTATCCATGGTGTACTGGAAATTCAAACAGCGCTTGCTCAGATTAAGGACTCGGTCGGTCCCGCTTCTCGAGTCTTTGACTCCGCCATATCCGTAGACGAGGCTTGCGCCCAAAGAGCCAATGCCAAAGTTGTACTGTGCTCCCACTTCAACTTGAGCCATCGGAATTGGGCTGGTTCCGTAAAGTGTGTTGTAAGAGTCATTGGAAATTTTCGAGCGAAATTTGTCGGGCAACATTTGTTCAAGATTAATACCAAACACTCCAGACCAATTTCCGCGGCGCTCGCGGTAGGGAAGTGTTGTCTGAGAGGCATAAACAACTTCCACCTTACCGTCGTAAAGGCTTTGTTCGGAATCCATTTCCGAGTTTGCAGCCAAAGCATCTCGAGCAATCAAAAGTACGCCAATCACCAAAAGGACTGCAAGCAAAAGGGCATTGAAAAAGCTGGAGATTCGGTTCA
>JAYUCD010000054.1:0-6225 GCA_043740515.1 Bdellovibrio sp.
AGAATCTCCTCGGGCAATGCGACTTTAGAGGAGCTCTTCACTGTCGCCACTAGGGTACCTCGATTGATCCCAGAATTTCTTTGATGATTTCATCGGACTTGATATTTTCGGCCTCTGCTTCATAGGTCAGAATCAATCGATGCCTCAAAACATTATAAGCGATGGCTTTCACATCTTCAGCCGTCACATAGCCGCGCCCGCGCAAAAAGGCATTCGCTTTGGAGGCTCGGATGAGACTGATGCTGGCGCGGGGCGATCCCCCAACAGAGAGCAGGTTAGCAATTTTTGCAAGTCCATGGTCGGAGGGTCGGCGAGAAGCCATGACGATTTCGACGATGTAATTCTTCACCTTGTTATCAACATAAATTTGATCAATTCGCTCGGAAGCTCGCAGCAAATCGGCTTTTGTGATCACCGCTTGAATTTGCGGCTTCTCATTTCGGCCCATGCGATTAACGATTTCAAGCTCTTCGCTCTTTGTTGGATAATCCACATTGATCTTAAACATGAAGCGATCCATCTGCGCCTCGGGCAAAGGATAAGTTCCCTCTTGCTCTAACGGATTTTGAGTCGCCAACACTAGAAATGGAGTTTCCAATTTGTAGGACACATCACCTATCGTGACCTGCTTTTCGGCCATTGCTTCGAGCAATGCAGATTGCACTTTCGCTGGAGCTCGGTTGATTTCATCGGCGAGCACGATGTTGGTGAAGACCGGGCCTTTGCGAGGCACGAACTCGCCGGTTTTTGGATTGAAGATCATAGTTCCGATCAAATCTGTTGGCAAAAGATCGGGAGTGAATTGCACTCGTTGAAAATCCAAGGAAATGGATTGTGAAACCGAAGCGATGGTCAAAGTTTTTGCCAGACCCGGCACTCCCTCAAGCAAAACATGCCCGCCGGTCAGGAGACCCATTAAAATTCCTTCAACCATTTCCTTTTGTCCAACGACAACTTTGCTAACTTCGTTGATCATGCGATCGACAAATTGACTTTCTTGTTTGATCGCAGCGTTCAGCGCCATGATGTCCACTTCCATGGGACTCCCTTTCAAATTGATTCTTCAAATTCTGTTTTCAATTCTGTTCTTATTTTCTTCTAGAATGATGACACTCTCACCCTCTAATGCGTAGCAAAAGATTCACTTGATTTCGCAGTCTGTGTTTGGTTGAGTCAATCCATGCGCAATTCGATTCCCTCTTCGACAAAGGTCTTGCTCTCCGATTTCTCAATTTTCCCCTTCAGCCTTTCAAAAATGTCTCTGAAAGTCTGGCTTTTCTTAGTCCTTTTCTCACTAGCCATTTTGTTTATCGGTTACAGAATCGCCGAGCGTCCCGGTCTCTGGATTGGATTTCTCATCTCCAGCACTTTGGTGCTCATGATTTTTTATTTTTCTGAACCTCCGCTGACTGAAATGTATCAGGCGGCACAGCTCAAGGGCCAAGATCCTTGGGGACTGCGTGAGATATCGCGAAAATATTCAAAGATTGCAGGCGTCCCCCCGCCTCGACTTTTTGTGATGGACAGTCCCACGGCCATCGCTTTTTCCATGGGCCCTTCTTGGAATCGGGCTCAAGTTTGCCTTTCCACGGCACTGCTTCGTAAGTTTTCTCGCGCCGAAATCGAAGCTGTGATGGCCCACCAAATTTGCCATCTGCGAAGGCTTGAAACTTTTGCCTTTGGAATTGGCAGTGTGCTGGCCCACTCACTCATTGGCTTAGCCGAAATCATGGACCGAGGCTGGCCACTGAATTGGAATAGCAATGGTTTGCGCCAACGTCCTTTCCTAACCGCATTTGCGCCAGTCGCCTCTTTGATTTTAAGGATGAGTTTGTCGGAGCAAAGTTATTTTGAAAATGACGATCTGGCTGCCTCCTTGATTTCAGATCGCAAAGCGCTGGCAACGGCCTTGTGGAAAATGGAGTCCTATTGCCAGGCGGAGCCTTTGTCGATTCTTGCTTGCACTCACCATTTGTTTATGGTGAATCCAGAAGGATCGAAGGAGAGCAGCGGCTTGCTGGTGACTCATCCCAAGATTGAAAGTCGCATCAAACGTTTGGTTGGAACCTATCCGCTCTAAAACGGAGAGAGGAATTTGAAGATGGGAAATTTAGAAGCTTCGTTTTCAGTTCTGAGCATGTCGCTCGCCTCCAGTGCTGCCATGGCATTGGGCCTTGCACCAGATCCAAACACGGGTGAGACGCACAAAGATAAAAACATGGCCAAATTCAATATCGATTTACTATTGATTTTAAGAGACAAAACCAAAAACAATCTGAACGCCGATGAGCAGCAGTTTTTGGATTCGGTGATCACCGATTTGCAAATGAAGTTCGTCCAAGAAAAATAATCATTGCCGCTTGACGAGTCCCTTTGGATTGCCCAGATTGATCTCATAGCCGGAGGTCTCCATGAGTTCCTGGAAAAAGCTTCTTTTCATTCCCTTTTTATTGAGCACTTTAGTTAGCTTCTCTATCAGCTTTTCTCACAGCGCATTGGCTCAAAAAAGCATCGCTCCCGCTCTTAAGTTCGGTGATCCACTGCCGGCCAATGCTTTTGTCGAGCTCGCCAAATTGATCAACCCTGCCGTTGTGAATATCTCAACTTCAACTTTGCCGAAGATGCGGCCCCATGGTGGTGGCGGCGGTGGGCGCGATCCTTTCTTCGATATGCTGCAAGAGTTCTATGGCTTCCAGATGCAGCCGCAAACTCAGCGCCCGATGCAAGCTTTGGGAACCGGCTTTGTGATTCGAGAAGATGGCTTAATCGTCACAAACAATCACGTGATTGAAGGTGCCGATAAAATTCAAGTTCAGCTTTCTGAGAAATCAAAACTTTATGATGCCAAACTGGTCGGCTCGGATGAACGAACCGACATCGCTCTGATCAAGATCGTCGCGCCCGACAAGTTAGCAGTAGCACAATTGGGAGTTTCCAAAGACATGGAAGTTGGCGAGTGGGTCGCTGCTTTCGGAAATCCCTATGGCCAAGGCCACACCATGACCAAAGGAATTATCTCTGCCAAAGGACGAGAGATTGGCGAGATTAATAAATTTCCATTGATTCAAACGGACACTCCGATCAATCCAGGAAATTCCGGTGGACCTTTAGTCAATATGCGCGGCCAAGTGATCGGCGTGAATTCCGCCATCGATGCGAGAGCTCAAGGAATTGGATTCGCCATTCCAATTGATGAAGTGAAAGCCATCATTCCACAGTTAGAAAAAGAAGGACACATTCGCAAAGGTTATATCGGAGTGGGTCTCGATGATATCAATCCGCAAGCTGCAGCTTATCTCGGCTTGAAAACTTCCTCGGGCGCGCTGATCGCCAGTGTGGATCCCTCTGGCCCCGCAGGCCGTGCCGGCTTGAAGCCCTATGATGTCATCACCGAGTACAACAGTAAAAAAATCGGAGGAGTCCGCGACCTCACCGACAACGTGGCCGACACTCCGGTCGGTAACAAAGCAAAAATTAAAGTCATCCGCGAAGGTTCCAGCAAAACCATCGAAGTGACAATTACCGATCGACCCGACAGAAATAAAATGAAGGCTGCTTTTGGCAAACCAAAAATTCAAGCGCCCACTCGAGCCGTGAATAGCTTGGGCTTCGCAATCTCCGACATCACGGACTCACTTCGACAAGAATTCAGCCTGAGCCCTTCGATTCGCAATCACCCAGTCGTGACCGAGGTCACTCCAGGAAGTAAAGCCGACGAGATCGGCATGATGGCCGGAGATGTTTTGCTGGAAGTGAATCGAAAAGAAATCACCTCAGCCCAAGATGTTGCCAAACAGCTGAAGAAAGGTCCTATGACTTTGCGAGTGGCTCGCGGCGATGGCATTCTGATTTTAACTTTTTAGTCTCCAGCGAATCTCAAAGATTTTCAGTCAGCCGGAAGTGTTTCAAAATGAGACAATCCCAGCATTCACTTTAGCTCCCTCGACCAAAGGCCGATAAAGGAGTTGGAGTTCTCGATGAACATCACTGAGGTCAAAGTTTTCCCCGTGAACGAAGAGCGTTTGAAGGCTTATGTTTCAATCACCATCGACGCTTGTTTTGTGATTCGAGATCTCAAAGTCATCCAGGGAATCAGCGGATTGTTCGTCGCCATGCCTAGTAAGAAACGCAAAGACGGCCAGTTCCGTGACATTGCCCACCCACTCAATCAAGAAACCAGGAAGCTCATTGAAGACGCAGTTTTTGATGCTTATGAAAATCAATTGAGATCTTTGGGCACCTCGCTTGAAAATCTCAAACGACAGAAGTCACCTGACAGCAGCGACGACGAGGAAACTTAAGCCAAGAAATTTTTCTCTCGCTTGAATTCGAGTCGGTCAATTTGACCTGAGATTTGAATTCTAACAAACATCCCAAACTTCCCTGGTCAATTTTCGCAAGCTCGGACTAGGCTCCTCTGATCAAAGGAGGATTTATGGAACAGCAAAAATTAGAAGGATGTATGGTTGCCATTCTCGCCACCGATGGCTTTGAGCAATCCGAATTATTGGAACCCAAAAAAGCATTGGAAAAAGCCGGCGCACTTGTGCAAATCATTTCGCTCAAAAAAGGATCGATCAAGGGATGGAATCACAAAGACTGGGGCAAGTCCGTCGATGTCGATAAAGCCTTGGATGCAGTCGATGCCAAAGATTTCGATGCATTGGTTTTGCCAGGAGGAGTGATGAATCCCGACACTTTGCGAATGGACGCAAAAGCCGTCGAGTTCGTCAGATCCTTTGTCGATTCTGAAAAACCAATCGCCGCCATCTGCCACGGCCCGTGGACTTTGATCGAAGCCGGCGGAGTGCAAGGCCATCAACTGACCTCATGGCCCTCGCTGAAATCTGATTTAAAAAATGCCGGCGCCCAATGGGTCGACAGACCAGTGGTTTCAGATAAAGGTTTGGTCACCAGCCGAAAGCCCGACGATTTGCCACAGTTCTGCGAAAAAATGATCGAAGCCTTTGCTGTGGGACTTGGCCAAGATCTCCCAAGATCATCCCGGTCGGCAAAAGACAGCTCAATAAATTTGCATCATCGCCACTGATTTTTTCGCCGACCATTTGGCTAATCTAGAGCCATCATCACTCAAGCGCCTCTCTTCATCCCACCGGAGAGAGGTTTGACCTCCACCTTCAGATTTCTGCAAGGCGTCGCCTAGCTTTTGAGTTGCCACACAGAGCAAGATTTCTTAATTTACGCTTTCAAATTGTACGCCGGTTGGGGTGTCGACAAGTTGGTAAGTCTACAGATTTTGATTCTGTCATTCGCAGGTTCGAGTCCTGCCACCCCATCCAATTCCAACAACCTGCAAATTTTGAAACGATAAAGTCAAATCACTCTCAGCCCCCGATAAAAGGGGGTTGGATTGGTTTTTCTTTTCAAATTTTAGCAGTTTACCTTCTGGTTCCTGAAATTTCTTATTCACTATCTCACTTCCATCTTCGTAAATAAAAAATGTTTCAAGACCTTTAGAAGTATAAACCAATTTCCCAAAAACCTTTTGAAGAAGTCTTCGTCGAACAGCTGCCGGAGCTTTTGGAAACCCTCTTTTAAATTCTAAAATTTTAGCTTTAATATCATCTTGGATATCGCCCGCGTCTTTTTGTTTTAGTTCCATTTCCTCAAGATCAATTAACCGATTCATTAAGATCTTTTTTTGCTTTCCCAATTTATCTAAATGCTCGGCGGTTAATTGTGATGCTTCAGTACCATTACTAATCTGAAGCTGTAATTTAAAAGTAGATGAAATTTCTTTTTCAACCTCGGCAAGAGCTTTTCTAGTTCGCTCTACTTCACCTCGCGTTTGCAACGGAATGTCTTTAAACGAATCCTTTAACTTTCTTTCTAAACCTTCGAAGGGCGGGTCTCCCTTAAATCTGTAGGCCTTGTATCTTGAGTCATGGTGTGCCAAAACCCCGGCCCAAGGGCCGAAGAAGGAGCACCAGATGAAGAAGAGATTCAGCGACGACCAGATTATTGGAGCCGTCAAAAAACTCGAAGCCGGAACACCGGCCAAAGAACTTTCTCGCGAGATCGGAGTCACGATCCAAACGCTGTACCACTGGAAGAAAAAATTCCGAGGCATGGATGTGACAGATGCCCGAAGATTGAAGGAACTGGAATCCGAGAACAGCAAACTCAAAAGAATCGTTGCTGATCAAGCTCTCGACATTGTCATGCTGAAGGATGTGAACTCAAAAAAGTGGTAAGGCCCAAAGC
>JAYUCD010000055.1:0-4344 GCA_043740515.1 Bdellovibrio sp.
ACCTTTTCCAGGCAATAGTTTTCAGAAAAAACTCGTTGAAATTTTAGAACAGAAAATCAAACCCTCTGCTTATCATCAGAAGCTGGCAGTTGGCCGGAAGCTTTTTAGCAGCAGAGATTTTGATCATGCTGTGGCGGAATTCAGGGATTCAAAACCGATGCACTCCAAGCCATCCCTCGCCTGTTATCACGCTGGAGTCAGTTATCAGGCGAAGGGTGAGCTCAGCAAGGCGGTTGCAGAATTTAAAGAGGGCCAAAATTATCAGCCGCTGCACTACAAATGTTTGCTTGCAGAATTCGAGACGCTCCTGGCCCAGTCTAACTATCCAGAGGCTTACAAGCTCACTGCAACCATTCGAGAAAATTATCCGGTCACTTCGAAACGATTGGGACAAATCTTTGTTGCAGCAGTTTTTACCAGCCACTTTGAGGAGTTACCGACTCTCTATGAAATGTTTGCTCGCCTGGATCAGCGTTCCCCGGAATTGATTCACATCTCTTCGACTGCTTTGTTAACCGCGGGTAAATTTTTGATCAAGCAAAACAGTCTCGAGAAATCACAGGATTACTTTAATTTGGGCCTTCTGATATCCAATCGGCAATTCGACTACATTGAAAAAATTGTCAACGAGTACATTCGAATTGCAGCTCCTGATATGGCTTTAAACTTTCTTGCCAACGTTAAAAATTCGGACATGGGCACTCCAGCTCACCAACGCCTGTCTTTACGAGTCGAACAACTTCGCTTGCCTCCCACAGAGTGGGCTGAAAAAGCCAGAAAATTAATTCTCGCAGGCAATGCAGATTCAGAAATTTCCCAGAAAGTTGTACAGGTTTTGGCTCGTCAAGGGCAACAGGCCCATATTCAGTTGATCTTAGATAAAGTCTCGAAAGAAGACCCTGCCCTGCACTCGATTCTTGAGAAAATGTCTAAAGACTACTCTCCGAGAGAAGCAAAGTCTGGCGTTTGAGAAAGTTTCCCGAGTTCGTGAGCGTTTATCGCCGAAGAATTGAAGAGTGGCTGGTTCAAAAGTGGTCGATTCAAAAGAGACTGATAAATCCGGTAGTTTCGAGTCACCAAGCGGACATACTCACGAGTCTCTGAGTAGGGAATCATCTCAACAAACAAATCTACATCTTTTGTCGGATATCGTTTCTGCCAGTCCTCAACCACTTGAGGTCCAGCATTGTAGGCAGCCAAAGCCATTTCGACGGAGCCAAATTTACGAATTAAATTTTCGAGAAATTGAGAGCCTGCTCGAATATTCGTCGCCGGATCTAAAAGTTCCTGACGCTTTTTCACGCCAAATCGCTTTGCCGTCGGATAAATCAATTGCATCAAACCGTAGGCTTTCGCCTGACTGCGAGCACTGGGATTGAAAGCACTCTCCTGGCGAATGAGGGCTTTGACTAAGACAGGATCTCCCGAACTGTTGTCGCGGATTTCTTTCCAGAAACGAAGCGGAAAAAGCAGTCCAGTCACTTCTTTCGAAATCAAACTTGGATTGTCAGCAAGAAAGCGGTGCAAATTGTGGAAGACCGGAAGATCCGCTTCTCCAAAATGCAAGACTGTCAACACCGAGGCCTGAAAGGGGTATGGCAAACTTCGAAACTTTTCAAAATCTAGTTGATTCGCAAGCCCGCGAAGTTTTTCCAGTTCTTGGCGCTCCGCAAGCTCGATCATCGTTTTCAAAAGGCGGTCCCAGTCTTGTGAACCGCTGGTGACAGTGAGAAACCAAATGGGCTTGGTCGTCTGAGGAATTTTCAATTCTCCTAGGCGAATCCCATAACCTCCCCAAGGGTTGCGTCGGCTCAAGGGTGCAGCTGAAGTCTGACAAAATCCCTGCACGTATGTGAGCCGGTCGCTCAGCGCCAGATCCGGCATGGTTGAAAATTTACTGAGATAATTGAGGGCTTTGTCACACTTTCCGTTCTGAATTGAAAACACTGCCAACCGCCAAATACTTTCATCTTTAGTGGGAGTATCGCAGGCGATCACTTTTTCATGCAAAATTTCTGAAAACGCCAGAGCATCTTGCGCTGGAAAATTTCGCTCTAAGGTCAAGCCCATTGCCTGACTTTCAACTGCATTCGACGAACATTGAAAATGAACTGCCAGTTCCTGAGCTCGCAAAATCTTTTTTTGAAAAGTCCAATTGTGAAATTTTCGCAAATAAGGTCTTAACAAAGATCGCGCCCGATTGGGATCAACAGAAGTTCGGTTGGCTAGCAGAGCGCTTGGCAAAGTGTAGCGAGCTTTCCCCGCACCTGGGTCAGCAAAACTTGCGACTGCAAGCTGCAATTTGAGATAGGGCAATGTGACCTGTGGACCTTGCAAAAGGGCTTGCTCTAAACTGAGGGCTTCGGAAGGCATCAAAATCGGCGAAACCACCGAGGCCGGACGACGAATGCCCGAAGCACAAGAAATCAAACCTGCTGCAAAGAAAAAAATCCATATCAATCGCATTCCTGGTTATTCGGGTTTTCATCGCTCTGACCACAGCCCAGATCCTTCGAGCCTGAATAATTTTTAGGGGCGCAGTCCAGCTCGACTAAATATTAAGAGTAAAATTGACCAGGACTTCTTCTCGGGGTTATCTCCCTGAACTTGAACTGAACCAAAGGAGTCTTCATGTTTCAAAAGATCTTTGTCCTCGTTGCTCTCAGTTTCTCAGTGATGCTGGGACAAGCAAATGCACAGTCTGGTGTCTCAAGTTGGGCCGGCACACCTCCAGTGGGTCCTCAACCTGGAGTTCCTTATTACCCGCCTCCTTACCCATATCCTGCTCCATACCCTGCTCCATACCCTGCTCCGACAGTGACATGTTACGCTCAAGGATTAGCAAACGGGGCTCTGTTTTATGGAGTCGGCTATAATTACAACACGGCCAATGAATTCGCTTTGGCAGCTTGCCAGTCAACAGGCCAATATTGCCAGCTCACCGGATGTCAATAAACTATTGTTTATGTATTCTTAAGTTTTGTTTGACTGCGAAGGGCTCCCTCGGGGGGCCCTTTGCTTTTAAGCGATTCCTAATTTCTTCCAGTTTCTTTTCCGTCTCAGTGTTGAGGCGCGAAAATTCTTCGTGCAAAGTATCCAACTCTTGATCGGATAAACTCTGTAAATTGATCAGGTGATTTCAAGCCTGTTCACTCTTCTATCTGAGGCAAAGTGGCCATCGGACCGGATTCTTTTTGCTTCGGAATGAATTTGCTTTTCTTCGGCATATTCGCTGCGACTTCCTTTTTCTTTTTTCTTTTTTGATAAACCAGGGTAGATGGCTTGCTTTTTTTGAGTGAGCCAGACGAATCGCCCTCGGCACAGCTTTTTGCATCCCTCTCCTACCTTGAGAGTCCAAAAGTTTGTATTTGCGAAAAAAATTAGCCCATTGAAATTCGGCAAACGTTTGATCTGAATTTTCAAACCCACCTTCTTTTCGCACGATCCAAGCTAAACTGCAGCAAGGATCATCGGCCATTCCCCACACGTCATCTGGGAGATAAAGAGGGTTTCGCTGACCCTCGCCAAATTGATCGTACAAATAAGCAAACCCCTGTTTTATTTTTTTCTTTTCTATTTCTTAAAAAGATTCACATATTGACTGTATCCCATTTTTTCCAAATCTCGAACAGGGATGAATTTCATGGAAGCGGAGTTCATGCAATATCGAAGGCCCGTTGGAGCGGGCCCATCTTCAAAAACATGGCCGAGATGAGAATCTGCTTTCTTTGAGCGGACCTCTGTGCGCTCTCCAAGAAAAAGACGCTTGTCTTTTTTGGTCACAATATTTGCCGCCTCGATAGGCTTGAAAAAACTAGGCCACCCAGTCCCAGACTCGTATTTATCTTTTGACGAAAACAAGGCTTCACCAGAAACAATGTCTACATAAATTCCCTCTTCGTGATTGTTCCAGTATTCATTGGCAAAAGGCCGCTCAGTGCCTTCTTTTTGTGTCACATCGAATTGCACACTCGACAGTTTTTTCTTCAATTCCTCTTCACTTGGTTTCACGAAATCACTGGCCATGATTGGCACTCCTTTTTTTTGAGGTTCGTTGGTTTTTTCTTTCGCTGGAAGATTGATTCCAGAGAAAACGACGGCTCCGCAGATGAGCGCCCTTCCCCAATTTTTTATCCCTGGCTCTAGCTTTCGTTTCATGGCGGAACCTCCATTGAGAGCAATTTGTCGTTCATCATTTTGCCTCGTATTGAGTGTCTTCGCAATTGGAGTCCTCAAAATATTTTTTCTACCAGCATATGCACATAGCTACCCTACGACTTTCGTGAGATAATTTCCCTATAGGGGGTCGGGCTGACACGCATCGAGTTTTCCAGAACTCGTTGG
>JAYUCD010000056.1:0-6070 GCA_043740515.1 Bdellovibrio sp.
GCCTTGGCGATGGGAGTTTCAATCGAAACTTGAGTCATCTCTTTCCAGTCTCGCATTGCCTCATAGGCTAGGAGCACACTGATTTCTTTCATCAGTTCACGAAACTCGACGGAATTTGTATTTTTGTCTCGGAGATAGCCCAGTTTATGCTTCAGCAGTGGGTGATTGAGAACAGTGACTTTTCCTTCCACAGCGGGAACCTCTTTCGCTCAATTAAATTTAAAAAACCGCTTAAAAAACAGTGCCGTCACTTTGAATTTGGATCGGCGGATCACCGCTCGCTCTTTTTTCTTGCGCCAGAAATCGCCCGGCCCACCAAGTTCCACCTTCCAAGACTTTTGCCAACGGAAATTCTTGTGGAGTTTTTCCAAAAGTCTTTTGCACTGCGATTCCAAATTGATCGAGCAAGTGCACAGTGAGCGCTCGCCACTCGATGACGAGGTTTGAATCTGGTTTCCAGGCTTGCTTGAGATTTTCTGGATTGCGCAAACTAACCAGCCCCGAATCGACCAGCAAGCCGCCGTTACGATATTCTGCCAGACCAGTCAGCTGCTCGACGCCGGTGACTTGAATTCCGGCTTCCATGATTGGCTCGATCAGAGAGTAGGTCATCCACTGCGAAAGTTTGTGAAATGGGACAAGTGATTCAAAACTGCCAGCTGGTCCTAGGCTTGAGTGTTGCCAAACGTCACCTAAACTTCTGTCGAGTGCAAAAATTCGGCCCGGCCAAATCGGACCGAGTCCCTCCAAGACGGCACCTAATATTCCCGTCGCAGGCACTGTCTTACCAAATTTTTCAATCAAATGGTCGAGGATATTTCCGGGTCGATGATCCTTAAATATTTTTTTATTCTCAAGAGCTCTGGCCAAATTATTCAATAAGAGAACCCGGCCCTCGACGCCGATGAGAGGATTTTTTTCGCTGACTTGGAATGCTTGCTCCAGGTTTTTGTTGCTGATTGATTTCAAACCTTGGCTTGTCGCCTGCAAAGATTTGTCATGAGACATTGCACCTGATAAAAACAGGTGCAGACTGGCGATTCCGAGCCCTTCCGAGCGAGAGAATTCCTTGCCACTGGATTTTTCAAAAAACTTCCAGCTGGCACCCGCCCCTGCGTCTAGAAGCACTGATGTGATCACGAGATCCAGTTTGCATCGAGCTTTTTCCGAAGGATTTTTAACGCCATATTTTTTTTCCAATTGCTGATCGAGCAGGCGGACTCGGTCGACACCGCCAACTCGGAAATGGCCCCAGCGTGAGTGAAAGGGTATTTGCAGATCAGGATAATTTTTGCGAATCACTGACAAAACATAATCAACAGTTGCCGGCATTTTCTCAGGATGAAATTGAAAGTAGGTTGAACCTGCCTCAGCCAAGGAAAAAATTTTTGCCGCTCGTTCTCGGATCGCCGTCGGAGTGAGCAAGTAATCAACTTGGTTTGCAGATAAGGAAATTTTAGTCAATGGCTCTTCCTTTAACCTTTTTCAGATCGGCTGCGGACCTCGGCGTTTCCTTTGTGAAATATCCAGCTGCTTTTTTTGCTTCCATTTCTACTTGCGCATCTTGAGGAATCAAATTGTCTGGAATCGAAATACGGATGATCACTTCAATTCCGCTGGCCACGATGGCGTCATATTTCATGTTGCTCATCGAGTGCAGATTGTGAATTTTTTTGATTCCAAAAAATTGCAAAGTATCCGGCATGAGCTCTTGAAATCTGGCGTCCTCAACTCCCGCCACACATTGAGTGCGATGGAAATAGTTCGCTGCCGTGTCGCCATCGATTTGGCGTTTGCGAGCATTGTAAACCAAAAATTTAGTCACTTCACCGAGCGCTCGGCCCTCTTTTCGGTAGTACACGATGATGCCGACGCCGCCACGCTGTGCGGTTCTTGCCGCGTCTTCAATTCCGTACATGAGATACGGTCGACAGGTGCAGATATCAGAGCCGAAAACATCGGAGCCATTGCATTCGTCGTGCACTCGACAAGTCAATTCGATTTCAGGTTTTGCAAGGTCTTGTGGATTTCCAAAGATATAAGCAGTCGTGCTGCCAATCGGCGGCAAGCAAACTTTCAGATCTGGACGAGTCACCAATTCGGGATGCATTCCACCGGTCTCTTGAAATAAAATTCGTCGCAACTCACCTTCGTCAATTTTCAATCGAGCCGCAATTCCTGGCAAATACCAAACCGGATCCAAGGCGACTTTGGTGACTTTGATATCTTTATTGGCGCGAACAATTTTTCCATCAATTGGCAATCGACCCCGATCGATCGCCTCAACAAGCTCAGGTATTTGCAAATGGGCCTGAGTCACAGCGATGGTCGGGCGAATATCATAACCCTGTTCGAACAATGATTTGAAATGAATTTGCGGATCCAATCCCCAGGGATCAATCGAGACCATCTTGCTCGGATCAAACCATTGTTCGTAAGGTCCGATTTTCACTGGGCTGTGCGTATCATTCAAATCCGGTTTGTGAGAATTAGAAAATTTTCCGCTGGCAATTGAAAGCGCTCGGTACACAGCATAACTTCCGCTGTGGGTTCCAATTGCATTGCGAGCTTTCGCACTGGTGATCGATGCAACAATTGGCCCTCGTTTCAAAGGATCGCGGGCTCCCCACTCGATTGGCAAAGTGTCTTTGTATTTGAGATTGGAGTGCGAAGCCAAAATAATATGGTTCGATCGTTTCTTTAAATCAGGCATTTGATTGTTTTCTCCATCTCATTAGGACATCCAATTGGAGTCTGTTTGAGCTTCCCACTTGACAGTTATTTTTTTCATATTGGACCAAAAATCCAAACTGTAGGGCCCCGTGATATCTCCATGACCAAATTTTGATGCATTCACTCCACCAAATGAAAAAGGCTCACGCGGCACTGGCACTCCAACGTTGACGCCGACCATTCCAGTCGATGCTTCTCGAGACACTCGCTCGGCCATCGCTCCATTGGTGGTAAAAACACTGCAAGCATTTCCGTAAGCCACACTGTTTTCAATCGCCATGGCCTCAGTCACGTCCTTGCAGCGAAGGATGCTCAAGATCGGGCCGAACAATTCCACCTGGCTCGCCTCAGACCCAGACTGAACTTGATCGAGAATGGTTGGACCCAACCAATTTCCTGATTCCATCCCCATCGGTGGCTTCGCTTTTCGACCATCCAATAAAATTTTGGCTCCCGCTTTCACCGCTCGATCGATGGCTGCGCTTAAAAATTGAACCTGATCTTTTGTGATGATCGCGCCCATACTTTTTCCAAGTTCAAGCGAGGCTGCGCGCTCAACAATTTTTTGGATGTGCTTTTCGACATCACCAACGGCGAGAAGAACCGAAGCAGCCATGCATCTTTGACCAGCACAGCCTGTAAAGGAATCGGAAATTCCACTGCCAGTGATTTCCAAATTGGCATCCGGCAATAGCACAATATGATTCTTGGCTCCGCCGAGCGCCAAGACTCGCTTACCCAAAGCTGTGCCTCGTTGGTAGATGAGCTTGGCAATTTTCGTCGAGCCGACAAAGCCAATGGCCTTGACTGCGGGATGGTCAATCAGAGCTTCGACTGTTTGAGCTCCGCCGTGCAAAACTGTGAAAACTCCATCTGGCAATCCTGCTTCCTTCAAGGCTTCAGCAATTTTGAAAGCTGTGAGCGGAGTTTTATCCGAAGGTTTCCAGATATAAGAATTTCCGAGAGCGATAGAAATGGGGATGGTCCACATCGGAACCATGGCCGGAAAATTAAAGGGAGTGATGTTTGCAACGACTCCTAAGGCTTCTCTTCTGTATTCACACGTCACGCCTCGAGAAACTTCGACTTTACCACCCAAATCAAGATTTTGAATGGCCAGTGCATACTCGAGAACCTCAATTCCTTTCAGCAAGCCAGCTTTCGCTTCAGCAAAAGTTTTGCCACTTTCTGCACTTTTCAAATGCGAAATCGCGTCTTGCTCTCGCAAAAGAATTTGGCGGAACTGAAATAAAATTTTACTGCGATCTTTGATCGGCAGCTGGGCCCAGGCTTTTTGGGCCAGCTCGGCGGCTTGGATGGCCTTCTGAATTTGCTCGGGACTGGGGAGAGTAACCGCGCCGATTTTCTTGCCATTGTAAGGCGAGTACACATCGAGATTTCCGCCGGTCCCCGCTATCCATTGGCCTTGAATCAAATTGTGACAAATTAAATTTTCAGATGGCAGTTTGGTCTGCATCGTTTCCCCTTCATGGCTAAGCGAAAAGCATAAACAGTCAGGCGAAAGTTGGCTATCAAAATCGAGCTGGACCTTCGGTGAAAGTCCACGGCAATTGAATCGCCTAAGAGGAGGCAGAGGAGTTAGAGGAAATTCGGTGCAGGGCAAACAGGAGGAGTGGGCGAGAGGCTGACACTCACCTTCCAGTCATGGTCGAAGACCTCTTCCATTTGCGAGCAAACCAAAGAATTGGACAAAACCATTCCCACTTCACGCGCCAAACGAAGCGAATTGATCGAGAAATTTTCCGAACCAATAAAAACCACCTGACGATCAACAATCATGGTCTTTGCGTGCATATAAGGAACTTCCGGAGTCGATGGATGCGGCATCAGATGCGCTTGCACTCCTGCTTTTTCCAACAAAGCCATCTGCGGAAGATTGAACAAGGGATTTGGATTGAGATCACATTCTGGCGTCAGAATTCGAACTACAACTCCTCGAGCACTTGCTTGTGCAAGAGCCTTCAAGACTTCCGTATCCGGACCCAAATTTTCAGAGGTGGCCTCGATCGAAATTTTCGCAGACTGAATCAGATCCACCAACTTCTGCTCAGAATTTGCCGGCGACCAGAGCAGATTTGCCTCATGCAGAGTGGGCGTCAGTGCCGTTTTATTTTTCGCATTTTCCAGATCGGCTTGAAACACCTGAGTCAACTCTTTCACAATGTCTTTGTCGGCAGTTAAAATTGCAAAGCCTCGCATATCGCTCGAGTGGCCAACGAAGTTTTGCGAAGAAAGATAAACCAGTGACTGATCAACGACCATCACTTTCGAATGACTGAGCGTGAAACCGGTTGAGCTGGGACTGACCTGAATATTTGCTGCCTGCAGCTGTTGCCTGATCGCCTCATACCGAGGCTTGCTTAAGCTCGAGTTGTCCAAAATAACTTCAACTGAAACTTTTCTTGCTTGGGCCCGGATGAGCGCATCAACCACACCCGAATCCGAAAGATGATAAATCGACATCTTGATCGAAGACTTTGCCTGGTCGATCAACTGAATCAGCCTTGCATATCCATCTCGAGGTCCTTGCACTAAAACCGCATCATCGATCGGACGAATTTGGCTGAGCCAGAAAGAGGTGCTCTGAGCCCTCGAAACATTTGCTAGAATTAAGCCTGCGACAAGCGCGAAAAAACTGAAAGCTTTCATCCACTGTCCTCCGAAAATAAGTGCAATCATCAGGATTTATCAAATTCGACCCGTGAAGTCTGGCTGAAAAATTCCTCGAAACATAGGAAGAAAGCTTAATTTGGAAAAAAGTTCCAAAAATTGCTGCTGAATGATGCAGTCTTTTTAAAAATGATCGCGTTAAAATCCGAATTTAATTGGCTTCAAGAAACTGGTGATCCGACTTTTCCAATATCCGAACGTTTGCAGCCTATTGATTTCATTAACCTTTGTTTCCCGGACACCGCAAGGGTTTCTTCTGAAATAGCTCATTTCTATCAAGAAGGATTATCTCTTCGAGATGTCGCTCGCAAAGTGAATCTGAGCAAGACGAGGGTCCGAACACTTTTGATTAGAGCGGGTGTGGAATTGCGAGCCAAGATCTCTGTGCCTACGGCCACTGGCTGGAGGAAATCAGGTAAACAGGCTGTTCGTCCGTTCTATGGCTTCTGTTTTCAACAGGGTAAAATTATCAGAGATCCAAAAGAGTACAGCGTATTACTTCTAATCCATGAGAAATGGAAACAAGGAGTGAACTCCAATTCCATCGCCACCTATTTAGAGCGAGTTCGCCGATTTGATTTCAAAAATTCTTCAGTTATCCACAGTTTTTTCAATTTTCAAGATTCTACTTGTGGATAACCCCTTG
>JAYUCD010000057.1:0-6892 GCA_043740515.1 Bdellovibrio sp.
CAGCGGGAGCCGCGCGATGCGATGCCACCAGCCATCGGGGAACTCGACCAGCTCATGGTCGATGCCGAGCGCCTTCCACTCGGCGCGCTTGTCCAGCATATGCGCTTTGGCTGACGCCTCGGCATTGCCATCCTCGGGCAGGCCCTTGCCGAACCCGCTGTTGCCAAGGCGCTGTCGAAGGGAAGTTTCAGTTGGAAAAAAGCATCTTGCAGACCCATCAAGCCAAGTCCGACTGGTCTCCAGCGGCTGTTGGAACTTGCAGCAGAAGGAATCGGGTAGAAATTGATATCAACCACACGGTCCAAATACTTGACAGCGGCACGCACAGTTTTTGCCAATTTTTCAAAATCAAACTGACCATTGATCACATGCCGAGACAAATTCACTGAACCCAAATTGCAAACAGCCGTCTCATTGTTCGAAGTCACTTCTAAAATCTCAGTGCACAAATTTGAAAGATGAATCACATTTTTAGGATCACCAGTTTGGTTTGACTTGAGGTTGGATGCATCTTTGAAAGTCATCCATCCGTTTCCAGTCTGAGCCAAAGTCTTCATCATGCGGCTGTAAAGCTCACGAGCTTTCACTTGTTTGGTGAAAAGCTTTTTGGCTTCGGCTGCAGCATAAGCTGTCTCGAATGCCTCACCGAATAAATCCACCAGCTCAGGCACTTGGCGGGGATCAAACAGAGACCACGCTTCATCTTTTTCAACTCGCTTCATAAAAAGATCTGGAACCCAGTTGGCCAAATTCAAATTGTGAGTCCGCTTGGCCTCATCACCAGTGTTGTCACGCATTTCCAAAAACTCTTCCACATCGGCGTGCCAGCTCTCGAGATAAACACAGGCAGCTCCTTTGCGTTTACCACCTTGATTGACCGCTGCCACAGAGCTATCCAAAGTTTTCAGCCATGGAATGATTCCGTTGGAGTGTCCGTTGGTGCCTTTGATCAGTGAACCTCGAGCCCGAACTCGGTGAAAGGCCACACCAATGCCGCCGGCAAATTTTGAAAGCAAAGCAATGTCTGTGTATTTGTCATAAATCGAACGAAGATCGTCTTCAGGCGAATCACACAGATAACAAGACGACATCTGCGGACGCAAAGTTCCTGAATTAAAAAGCGTCGGAGTGGAAGCCAGATAATCATGTGAAGAAATCAAACGATAAAATTCAACCGCTTCGTCGACAGATTGAGCCAGGCCGCAAGCAACCCGCATGAAAAAGTACTGAGGTGTTTCAAACACAGTTCGTGATTTTGGATTTTTCAAAAGATAGCGGTCGTAAATTGTTCTCAAGCCAAAATATTCGAATCGATCGGTACGAAAGGGTTCAATCGCAGCTGACAGAGCTGCTTTGTTTTTTTCAACAAAACGATAAGTGCTTTCGCCGATCAAGCCGGCCTGAAAGCCGATGGTGACTGAGTCAGCAAAAGATTGAATCTTTTGCGAGCGAACTTCTTCATCAATATAGATAGCAAGCAGGCGAGCAGCCAAGCGAGAGTACTCAGGCTCTTCGCCTATCAACAAGGAAGCTGTTTGGATGCAAAGATTATCAAGCTCTTTGGTAGTGGCACCGTCATAAAGACCACTGATCGCTTTGGTCGCCACACGTAAGGGATCGACATGTCCAATGCCGTAGCAGCAGCCAGTCACTCGCTCAACGATTTTGGTGACGTCAACCGGCTCCAGAGTTCCATCTCTTTTACGAACTCGCATCATATGCGTTTCGTAGTTTTGTGATAAGTTGTCCTGTCCGTTGGACTCGATTTGTAGCATAAGTCTTCCCCTCTTAGTGCTGTGTGAACTGTCTCAAGTAAGTCTTCTCAATTTGCTTTCTCAACCAGCTTCTCGTCCTAAGCGCCCAATTCCTTCGAAGACAAAAAGGCCCTCTCGAAGAAAGTCGACAGCGACTTTCGTCTAGTGAGAGATTTTTTGAAGGAGTCTTTTCAGAGCCACCTAATGTCTACGAAATTCTTTTGGAATTCAGCTGGAGCTTTTCGAGTCATTTTTGGTTTGAGTCTTTTTTAAAAAAGACTTTCTAAAATAATCTCAAAAATCCAGAGAGACTCCGTCTTCAAGCTCACTATATCTAGTGGTTGTTTCCGGCAGACTCGTTCATAAGTCCCTATCTCTTGTATTTACGGTAATAGACGAAATATCTTCCGTGCAAGAAAATTCGCGAGGTCTAGGTCTGGAAAAATTGTGTCATTGCTCAAAAAACGGGCGGCTCTTAGGAAATCTTTGACATCATTTGACTGATTCTAAAAGTGGCTCTATGTGCAGTTTGTGAGCAGGGGGCTGCAAAGAATGCGAGCAAGGCTCCTCTTCTCTAATTCCAGTCCGCATGAATCTGACATTTCTGACAAGATCTGAAATCCTGCTAAAAATCAAGGCAAATACAAAAAGATAAGGTTCTGGGTTAGATATTGGATTGAAGAGAAATTGGCAAACTTCGTTTCTGCAAATTCAGCCAAAGCGCAAGCTCGCCGGCCGCGCCCTTTTCGATTTCTTGTTCTAAAGATTTTCCTTGAAAGCTTTTTTCAGCTCTTAAAAAATCAATCAAATATTGATGCGTTCCCATTTTATCCGAAGTCCACCTTGGCGCCACCAGCTCTTCCCAGCGTGAAGCAAAAGCGGCTAGCCTTTGGATAAAGATCCTCGGCGAAAGGTGTTCTAAAAAAAGTTGAACTCGGTGAGCATAAAGATCGCGCTCAATCGGCTGAAATCCACCCTCATGATAAATTTTTTCTAGTGGCGTTTGCTTCAGGACGTGAAGATTGTGCAACTTCACGCTGCTCAATGGAAGATCGTTGCAGATTCGCGCTGTTTCAATGATCTGCGCATCTGTTTCGCCAGGCTGACCAAACATCAGATGAATTCCTAAATCGACAGTCGTGGCTTTGCTGATCTTATCAATCGCTTTCAAAGACTGCTCTCTCGTATGACCTCGGCGCATAAATTCCAATTGCGAATTGTCGAAGCTTTGCACTCCCAATTCCACGGCAACATAAGATTTGTTATGGTAGTCCTGCCAGAGCTCCATCACTCCAGGCGACAAACAATCAGGCCGAGTTCCGACAACAAAGCCGCGCACCTTCTCGAACGACGAAGCCGTTTCAAAATTCATTTTCAGAGCGTCGAGTTTGGTAAAAGTATTGGTGTAGGCTTGAAAATAAATAAGATAATTTTCGGCTTTGTATTTCTTTGAGATTTCTATTTGATATTTTTCGATCTGTTCTCGCAGACCCATGCTCAAGCTCTCTGATTTGGCAGCCGAACCCCAGACGTCGCAAAAGACGCAAGTCTGCATTCCCTTCAGACCACGGCGATTGGGGCAATCGTCGACCACCGTGACGGGGATTTTATAAATTTTGCCGCCAAATCGCGCCTGATAAAATTCAGAGATGGGGCGATAGGGCAGGCCAAACCAGCCTTTTTCCATGGCTTGCTTTGACAGTTTGAGAGGGATCCGTCAACTTGCTTCCTATGAGTTTCGGGAAAATGCAGGATAGCGATTGGGAAATTGAAAAAAAGTTTTGGCAAAGCCATGGCTACAACTTGCTTAAGACCGAAGATCAGAGTCCCAGCCTGCAGAGCACCCGCAGTGAAGCTTCCGAAAGCATGCATCACCGAGGTGGAGCCTTTACCGAGACCCAACTGATTTACGGTGAGCCACTTCGTCAGACTTTGAATCAGAAGGGTCGTCGAGTCCTGTCCGTGGGGCTCGGCTTAGGTTACAATGAAATCCTCGTGGCTTATGAAGCCCTCAAAAATAAAATTTCGCCGTTTGAGTTTCAGCTTCTTAGTTTCGAGTCCGAGAACTTTTTAAGCGAATCCTTTTTGGACTGGTGCTCCTCTCGCAGCTCAGCTTCGATTTATAATGAAATCTTCCATTTTTTTTCGGGGACGCAAAGCGGAAGGCCTGAAATTGCAAATTCCGAAGTTAGAACGTGGCTGCGAAATGCATTTGAATCGGGCCACTGGAAATTAGAAAAAGCTCTGACAGCCGATCAATTTTTTTTGCAGAGCTACGACTGTATTTTCTATGATGCTTTCAGTTCCAAAACTTCGCCGCAATTGTGGGAGCAAGAATTTTTAACAAAGTTTTTGCAAAAAGCGGCCAGTAAAAATTGTCAGTTCACGACCTATGCCTGCACCGGTGGACTGAAGCGAGCTTTGAAAGCCGCCGGCTTCGAAGTCATCTTACGCGAAGGATTTCAAAGCAAGCGAAATAGCACCCTCGGACTGAGGTAAGCTTCATTCAAGTTTGAGTTTTCAAATCAGTAAATTTTTTAACGTATTCAATGATGGCACTTTTGGATTCAGACTGGAGGCTTGAGAATTTTAGGCCCGCATAACTGTCGGAGCCGACGTAAACAACCTCAGCAGTTGCCTGAATGGGGCTGTAGAGATTGGGGCTTTTGAGTGTGATCTTGAATTTCTCGCCAATCTTTACATTTGGAGCATCAGTGATTCCCAAGCCACCTTCGCTGATCGAAAGAACTCGGGCTTGGAGATTGCCGGTCGCGCCCTCGCACTGAAGATTTCCCATAATGGGAACTCGCGGATGTTGTCGTCTTGAAACACCTAGCTCATCCATGATTTTATGAATTTGAAATATTTCTTTCCAGTCGGTGTAGCCATCGGTCCACAAAAGAATTCCGTTGTAATCTTTTTGAGTTTTTAAAAATTCTATCATCCCGTCATGGGTCATCGGCTTTAGTTCCTGACCAGAGACTTTGATTTTCCAAAAGCGATCCGAATTGGATTTTCCCCTTCGAGCCGATGAATCCGTTTCCTTCAGAAGTTGATTCCAACGATCGGGTGCCACCCAATCCGCTTGACCGCGTCCCCAAATCAAGACTGCCGGGCCGATTTTGACTTGAAGGTCCACATCATCCTTAGAGTAAGGACCAGAGACTTTTCCATCATTCATTAAAAACCATTTCACGTCATTCATATCTACGGATAGGATAGCAAAGCGGAGGCAAAAGTGAAGTACATTATCAGCGGAACCAATCGCCCTGGTTCTCGAACTAGACAAATTTCAAATCTCATTCAGAAAATTTACGCAGAACTTGGTGAGACAGTTGAAATTCTTGATCTCATCGATCTGCCATTTGAAGAGCTGACGGGGCGCCAGTACGGCGGAGTGGGCTTGCATTTGAGTTGGGGCGAAGCCATCGCTAAAATCAACAAATCTGAAGGCCTGATTTTAGTCACGCCGGAGTACAATGGATCCATGCCAGGAGCACTCAAATACTTTATCGATCATTGGAGTTACCCCGAGTCTTTTGAATTTCGCCCAGTTTGCTTCATCGGCCTGGGAGGACCGTTTGGTGGGATCCGACCTGTCGAACATTTACAGCAGGTAATGAGCTACAGAAATTCATTTCAATACCCCTTAAGAATTTTTTTAATGAATATTTTCAAAACTTTGCTTCCGTCAGGGGAGCTTCAAGATGCCGTGGCCATGCAATTGTTAAAAGATCAGGCGCTCGGTTTTCAAAAATTTGTGAAAGCACTTCGAGATCAAGCTTTAGACGCCAACTCGGTGATTCAGAAAAAAAAATCGATTAAGTCTTCTTGATTTTGCCGTTGCTTTTGAAACTTGTGATTTTTTCATTCAAATAATTTTGCGCATTGTACTGTTGTACACTGGCTGAAGCCTCTCGTCGAAGGTGCATATGGGTAATGCCTTTTTCCCTCAGTCGGCTCTTCTGTGGTCCGTAAAGTGGTTTTCCTTTTGGTGTGTACAGCAGATATTTATTGTTTTGCGGCATGAAAATATAAAGATCAAACTCGACTGGAATATCATCTTTGAGATCTGAAATATTTAACTGCACCATTTTTTCGGAGGCAGAATCTTCAAGTTCGGTACGCAACTCGATTGTCGGAAAATAGGCCATGACGATTTCATCTCCGTCATGAACCGACTTGCGCAAAAACTCTGCTTCTTCCAAGGCCCAATCGGCAAATTCAACTTCTTGAATTTGGCATGTTAAATTGTCCTCTTCTTTGACCTTTTCTCCATTGGCGCGAAGGAAAAGGAAAAGACGCTTTTGAATCAGGTCGAGAAAGCTTTTGTCGAGCTTACGATTTTCACCGAGAGCACACACCAAATAACCAGAAAAGCGAAGACTTCGAATCAGGATGCAAGCAACATGAGTTGTATTGGAGACTTTACAAACTTTTTCAATGTTTTTCAAATTGACGGTTTCTTCCAAGGCAGTTTGAGAACCGCGAAGGATCACCGAATCCGAAAACGCTCCATTCTCACTTTCAGTTCGAGTCATCGTATAGTTTTTCGGACCTCGCCGACCGATATATTCTGACTCCATCACCGGAGTTTGTTTTTTCTCGTACTCTTGATTTTCAAAAGTCGGAGCTACATCTTGATGCAAGATCGAAGGCAGATCCGAGGTAACATCATCGGGCACATAAGCCGGTCGATTTTTCGTGAAATTCTGGTTGCCTTCCAAGCTGGCTGGCTGAGGTCGATAAGCCGGTTGATTGGGATTTGAAGAGCCGAAGCCGTCAGGAGTGTAAGCATGTGAGCTACTTTTTTCTGATGAGTCAGCCGTGGACGGGCCAGCCATTTTCCCAAGCGCGACTTTTGCTTGTTCAAAACGCTGATTCAATTCGGCTTCGCTGAGCAACTCACCTTTGAAGCTAATCGAATCGGAGCTTCGATCGCCCTTTGCTAGCAAGGCATTTTGTTTTTCCTGTTCGCGACTGCGATTTTCCTCGTCTTTGCGAATTTTCAAAATCATTCGCTCAATGGCTGGACCCGAAACGGGCGGATAAAGGTTGTATTCAAGCCGAAGCGCCAGCAGGTCACGAATCGAAGCGCCACTGCCTTTCTCAGAGAAGCCAATGACTCGAACTGGCAG
>JAYUCD010000058.1:0-6376 GCA_043740515.1 Bdellovibrio sp.
AAAAAAGAAAGATTCCCATCTTTCATATGGAAGCCGGCAATCGTTGTTTTGATCTCAGGGTGCCAGAAGAAATCAACCGTAAAATCATTGATCATCTGAGTGATATCAACCTTCCTCTGACCGAACACGGAAGACAGTTTCTGCTCAATGAAGGAATCCCGGCTCATCGAATCATCAAATCTGGATCTTGCATGAAAGAGATTTTGACTCACTTTCAAAAACAAATTTCGTCGAGCTCAGTTCTCGCCAAATTTAATCTGACGAAATCAAAATATTTTATTGTCAGCTCTCACCGCGAAGAAAATGTTGACGTTCCCGATAAATTACAAGCCCTGATGGAAAGCCTCAGCGAGCTCCATAAACTTTATCAAATGCCCATTCTTTTTTCTGTCCATCCAAGAACCGTTAAGAAGCTCGAGCAATTGAAAGATTTCAAAATGCCAAAGGAGATTATCGTCTCCAAGCCTTTGGGATTTTTTGATTATGTTCACCTGCAAACAAATGCACTTTGTGTTCTTTCCGACAGTGGGACTTTAATGGAAGAAGCTGGTATTTTGGGTTTTCCTGCCGTGTTTCTACGCGATGCCCATGAACGTCTCGAGGGAATGGACAGCGGCACTCTGATCATGAGCTCAGTCAACAAAGAGAGAGTTCTTGAAGCGGTCAAAATCACTTTGAATCAAGCGCCGAGCTTTGAACATGCAAAGCACCTCGTCCCCGATTACGAAATCCAGGGAGTCGCCCAATCCACTGTGCGAGTCATTCAAAGCTATATTGATTTGATCAACCGAGAAGTCTGGAAAAAGGTTTAGACTTCTTTTATTTTTTTGCTTTTATTACTGCTGATTTTTCTAACTGACTTGCTTCAATTCATCATAGGCAAAGTTCAACACCGAATAAATAGGTCCTTTGTAGACCTCACGGACGGATTGATCAAGCTTGGCAATGTCTTCTTTCAATGTGGCTCTTTGATTGACCACCATAACCATCATATCAGAAAATTTAGAGGCCACCACCGCTTCAAAATTTCGATCCATCGGCGGAGTATCAATTAAAATCAAATCATAACGTTTTCTCAGTTGTGAGAGAAAGTCTTCAAAACTTTGGCTTTCCAACCAGTCTGAGAAATTTTCCTTAATAGGAAAGCTTCTCAGAAGCTGAAGATTTTTTGAGGCGTGAAAGTGTTCGAACTGAATGGGCACCGAATCATCTGAACTTCGATCCATATAGATTTTCTTCACGCCGGGAAAGAAATTGCTCAGCTCAGGTTTGCGATAATCGAGATCAATCAGCAAGATCTTTTTGCCAACTAGGCTGAGCGCTGTTCCTAAGTTGGCGACCGTAAAGGTTTTACCTTCATCATTGTGAGCCGAAAAAAATGTCGCTACTTTTGCACCTTTTCTCTTAACCTGCTCGTCAGGACCCGTTTCATGAAAAGAGTCCTCAGCCAGAATTCGCTCCATTCGAAAGCGAAAGTTTCGAAAAGCGGTCGCTTCGGGAGAGTGAGCTGTTTCATCAATCACCAAGAGATTTTTGTCTTTGCCAGTCAACTTCGGAGCTGCGCTGGAGCGCGGGATTTCGGCGATGCAATTTAAATTCATGCGAACCAAATCTTGCTTGCTACGCAATGTCGGAATGAAAAAATAACGAATCAACAAAAGCCCAATAACCAAAGCCAAGCCCGCTAGCAGAGACAGAAGGATGCGATTGACCAACCGGAAACCCTCGGCGCGACCAGGAACTTCTGGCTCAAAAATCAGCTGCAGGTTATTTTTTTGACCTGCTTCTCGGACTTTGGTTTCTTGTAACTTGGCTTGCAGCTCTCCGTAGAGCTTTTGAGTCATTTCAATTTCACGTCTGAGCTCAGTCAACTTTTGGATTTTTTCCGGATACTTTTCAAAATCTTTTCCTTGGCTCTTGAGAGAATTTTCTTGAGCTTCGATTTCTCCACGGAGAACCTTTTGCTTGGATTTCAGCTCACTGACATTTTTCTCGAGTGACTGCCAGTAGTCCCAAGAGTTCATGGACCAATCATTCTGATTGCGTCCGAGTTCCTTTTCAAAATCTTGAATCAATTGATCCAACTGCAATTTGGAATCACCAGAGTCGGCTGTCACTCCAGCTGGAGCTCGATCACTGTTGTTGACTTGAATCTGATATTTGAGAAGATCGATTTTTTTCTGTAACTGCATCAAATATAAATAAGATGGTGTTCCCGACTTCATTTCAGCAAGATAGGATTTGAGCTCGACTTTAAATTGAGAAAGCAAGACCTCATTGGCGCGAAATCGATTTTGCAATTCGCGCAGCTTGATTTTTGCTTCGACTTGACTCCGATCATAAGAAACGCTGACTTCTTGCAATGAAAAAGATTTCTCTGCCACTTGCAACTGAGTCAGCTCTGACTCGACAGCCATCAGTTGAGCTTTTGTTTCTTCGGTCAATTTTTCCAAAAAGGATTTGATGGCCCGAACCTGAGAAAGATTATTATTGAAATTGGCTGCGACGAGCAACTGACTCGCAATCGAAGCGAGCGACTGGGACACATTGCCGGAAGTCGTCGTCGATGCCAAAATGAGCGCATCGTTTTCTTTATCACGAGACAAGCTGAGAAAAGATGGCAAAACATTTTCTTTTGATTCTGTGGTCAGCAAGATCGGTTGAAAAAAGTCTTTCAGAATTTTTTTGTGCTCTCTGACTTCAGAACTCGAACCTAAGGATTGACCTTCTCCAAAAACTTCTTGGTAAAGAGCCTTCTTGAACTGACGAGATTCTAGGAGGCTCTCGAGCACGTACATTTTTTTGCTCACGCCTTTTTCATCAAAAAAATTATTGAAGGTGGGCAATTGAACAGAGCCGAGATTGTCGTCAGTAATCAATTGGTAAACAGCAGTCGAACGAAACTTGGGTGCATTCATCAAAGTGACCCAACCAGCCATCAAAAGACTGACCGTGCCAGCAGCCACGATTAAAAATATTCGATGCGAGTACAAATATTTCACGAGATCAACCAGGCTGATCTCCATCAATTCTTGCTTTAAATGTGGGCGCTCTTTTTCCTGAATCACTTACTTGTGCCTCATCCTGGCCAGCTTATCGGCGGATTCTTATCCGAAAGAAGATGATGCTTTAGAATTTAGACTTTTGGATGGTCTCGTAAAGTGATTTGTAAAGTGATTCATGACGATCGACCATTGTCTGTAAGGAGAAATTTTCTCGACTGTAGGCTGCAGACTTACGCCCCAGGTCTAGTCGACGTGAAGAACTCTCCATCATTTCAGAAATTTTTTGCCGAAGATCCTGCACGTCATTGGCGCGAACCGAGGTGGCGCCTGGATTGGCCAACAAATCCTTTAAGCCCGAGGCAAGGTCGGACGCAATAAAGGGCTTCTCGTGCAAGGACGCCTCTAAGAGAACCAAGCCAAAAGCCTCTCGCGAGTCCGTCGAAGGCAGAACCACCACAGAGCAATTTTGGTAAAGCTTCTCAAGTTCAAGATCCGTTGGATTCAATACAAACTTGCACTGCTGCTCCATTTTTAATTTTTTAGTCAACTGCCGCAGTCGAAGCTCTTCCGGCCCCCCTCCCGCCAAGACCAAAGGCCAAGCTAAGCCTGCGCAGGCTTCTAGCAATTGTGATAAACCTTTGTAACTGACCCATCGCCCGACGAAAAGAATGAATTCATGGTCCTCTCGGATGAAGGAGCTTGGCGGCCGAACTCCGAGAGGAATAACTAGCGATTTATTTATGAGATCTGCTTGCCAATCACGAGAGATCAATTTCTTATTCCAACTTGAAGTAAAAATCAAAGAATGAGCTTGATGCAGCAACGCTTTCTGCGCCCACTGATTGATCTGGTTTTTGATGGGGTTTTGCGAGAGATCTGCATGCACTGTGATAGCTAAAGGAGTGGTCATTTTCATTTTTGAAATCTGCCAGGCCCACAGCGGATTCGGAAGGTGAATGTGTACAAGATCCGGCTGAAAGGGCCAGTCCTTCAGCGAAGGCAATAGGCAAAGCGCCTGAGAAAAAAGCTGTCCCCTGCTTTGAAATCTGCACAATTTCAAGTTCGACGTTATCTTTACCTCTGCTGACTTTGAGGAAGCTGCGACCCAAGTCTCCACTTGGTGTCCCCGCTCCGCCAAACCTCGAGAGAGGCTTTCCACGACACGCTCAATTCCGCCGTAATCAGGCGCCCAAAATTTTCCCAGCTGTAAAATTCTCACGAGGATGCCCTCAACTTCATTGCTTTCATCTTATTTCTTGCTGAGGTTCAAAAAGGTAAAATCCATCAGCTGTTTGAGACCGCAAAGCTGCACCGGCCCGAGACATTTCATGCACAAAGGAAGCTTCCTCGGTATAAAAATGAAAATAAATCATTTCATCTGTCGGATTGTGGCGACCTAAAAAGGACCTTGCCGAATCTCCGAAGACCCAAGATTTTTGACGCCACCAGCGAACACGCAAAAGCAGCGAAGCCCAAAAATAAAAGTTCCGAGACCAGGGTCTTTTCAGAAACTCGGGGGACGTGATGATCACCCCCTCCGGCAGTAGCGCTTCCACGCAGTGCTGGTAAAATTCGATTCTTGCTTTCTGAGGTGAGAGGTGGCCATTGATCGAGGGGCTGATCCACACCACTTGCATGGATTTCTTTTGCAATTCTTTGACGTTCGTCACAAGCTTCAGCGAAAACTGCTGGTCAATGGCCGACTGATGCAAACTTTTTTGCATATCTAAATTGGCTTCGATCGCATGAATCTCAGCGTCACGGCCACCTGGCAATCGGCAAAATGCCCAGCACTCTCGCCCCGTCCCTGCTCCAACCACAGCGATAGGTGATGCTGCGGTGAAGGCTTTAACCCACAATTGAACTGCTTTTTCCTCGGCTGAACTGAAACCGGTTTGACTGAAGTCGCTATAAAACTGCAGTTCAGCCGGATCCGAGTACCTTTGAATCCACGCCTGCTCGATGGATTCGGGATTTGAAAAACGGGAGGCAAAAAAAATCTGAGTCAATTGCCACAATCTCCGCTTGAGAAGTGCAAATCCACCAAGTTTAAGAGCTGGCTCCGAAAGTGATGTTTGTCTGGAATTTTTTTTGACTTCAATCTCAGCGATAATTTCTTGCTCCTGCTTTTGACCATCGGTACCCTTAGTTCATGGTGAATTACAAAAGAAATCAAGACGTTTCCTTCAGTCAGCTGGATCAACAAGTGGTGATTTTGGATCTTCCTAAAAATGCCAGCGAAGCCAGTGAGAATTGCTATTTCCACCAGCTCAACGAGACTGCCAGTTTTCTGTGGCAGTGCTTGGACTCTCCGCAAACAGAAAATGAATTGCTGGCAAAATTGCAGACTGAATTTGAAGTCGAGCCCGAGTTGGCTCAACAGGATTTGAAAAATTATCTTCAACAGCTCAGTCAGCAAAAATTGATCGTGAGCGCTGAAACCCTGTGACGGCAAAAGCGAGGGGCAAAGTTTTAGTTGAAGGAGACTCGATGTTTCCTGCTCTCAAATCAGGTGATTTTTTACAGATTGATCATTCTCGCAGTCCCTCTTTGGGCGAATTGATTTTTTGTCAGTTCGGAAACGAAAAAATGGTTCACCGTTTGGTTCTGCAAAATTATGTCAAAGGCGATCGCAACAAACATCCAGATGGAAAACTTGAAAATTGTGTTTTTTTAGGCTGCGTTTCAAAATTGCCAAAGCGCCGACGACACTGGGCTCGTTTTTTCGATCGAAGTCTGGGGATTGCGTCTTTTTTTAATGATCGAAAATTTCGCGGCTTGCATCACTTTTTCTCAAGCCTCGTGTATTTATTCGGATTTCTTCGGAGGTGGCTGTGCTAGAACAAATGGAATCAAACGAAATATCTCCGGGCGCTTCAAGTCTCTACTCACACTTTATTTCTGCTGCCCGAGAGAAATGCATTCCGCTCAATATGACTTTGGAGTTAACTCAAAAATGCAATTTGAGTTGCCAACATTGCTACAATTTTGATCGCACCTCCCATCAATCCGCAAAGGCTGGAAGTCTTTCCATGCCTCAAATCAAACAGCTTCTGCAGGATTTTCGCGATTTGGGCGGGCTTTTCTTGAATCTCACTGGCGGCGAGGTCACTCTCAGCCCCCTGCTCACTCCAACTTTGGAAATCACCTCGCAACTGGGTTTTCATGTGAAGTTAAAAACCAATGGCACCTTGCTATCTGAGGCCATCTTAAAAACTTGGACAAATCTATCAGTCAAGGATCTGGACATTTCGCTTTACGGCGCAAGGGCCGAAAGCCACGAATATTTGACTCAGAATCCAGGATCTTTTCAGCGGACAGTGCAGGGAATCGAGCGAGCTGTGAAAGCCGGCCTCAACACAAGCGTCAAT
>JAYUCD010000059.1:0-1780 GCA_043740515.1 Bdellovibrio sp.
CATTTGACCGGGAGCAGATCTTTTATCTCGAGCTTCAACAAATTCGAACTCGAACTTGGGTGTTAAAGATTCTTTGATTTCTGATTGAGTCACCTGCCCCGCACGCAAGATAGAAAGGGAGTAGAAATCCTGATCATTGCGATGGATTGAAATGACTGTTGATTCCAAGCCGACTTCGCAAGCCCCGCCGTCTAAGATGAGAAAATGATCATCTGGAAATTCATTTTTCACGTGCTCAGCTGTGGTCGGACTGGTTCGGCCGAAACGATTGGCGCTGGGAGCTGCCAGTGGAACTCCTAGAAGATCGATCAGACTGAGAGCTAAGGAATGTTTCGGCATGCGAATTCCGACGGTCTGAAGTCCCGAGGTGATCAAGGGATTGACGTCAGTTGCTTTTGGCAAAACCAAAGTCAGCGGGCCAGGCCAAAAATGCTCGGCCAAAAAATCAGTGAGCGGACTCCAATCACTTGTCAATTTTTTTGCCATGGCCTTACTAGAGACGTGCACAATCAGCGGATCAAAGAAAGGCCGCTTTTTGGTCGAGAAGATTTTCTGAATTCCTGCTTCTGAATTGATGGCTGCTGCCAATCCATAGACTGTCTCTGTTGGAATGGCAACCAACTGATCTGACTTCAAATGTTGAACCGCGGTTTCGAGATTGGGCATCCGTTCTCTGGTATCACAGGCTTTGAGACTGAAGCCAGTTATTTTTGTTTAAGCAGCTCCGAGGGACGTTCGCGAATCACCTGATGTGAAACCACCCAGAGAATGAGAATCGACAAGCCCGTGACAATTAGAACAATCAGGCAGGGCCAAGTCAGATCAAACTTGTATGTCCCCTCGAAGAGCCACCAGGAAAGAATCCACGAGACCGCGAGACTAATGACTGCTCCGAAAAAAGACGCAAGCACTCCCAGTAAACCAAATTCGAAAACAAGATAGGTGAAGAGCGAACGATGGGATGCGCCGAATATTTTGAGCAAATTCAAATCCCAACTTCGCCTTCGCACCTCATAATTTGCGATGGAAAAGAGAACGACAAAACCGGCAAGCAAAGACAAGCCGGCCATGAGCTCGAGCGACCAGGACATCTTGTCTGAAATCTCGATGACCTTCTCGATAACTTTAGCCACATCAATCAATGAAATGTTGGAGAACTGTTTAACCAAAGCGTTTTGCAACTCAGGAACTTGTTGGGCTGAGCTTGAAATCGAAGCAAGAATCGTCTTAGGAGCTTCATCCAGAACTCCAGACTGCATCTGGATAAAAAAGTTTGGTTGAAAAGAATTCCATTTCACGGCTCGAAGATTGACGATTTCACCTTCGACTTCGATGCCTTGAATTTCGAAGGAGAGGCGATCACCGAGTTTAAAATTCATTTGCTCAGCAAAACGGTACTCGACAGATAACTCTGCCAGCTTTTTTGACTTGGGATCATAAACGCCCGTGAAATCATGACCCGCTTTCAAGCTCTCAGAGCTGGAAAGATGATCGCGATAAGTCAAATTCACCGAACGATTGCGAAACCGAGCTTTGCTTTCTTCTTCCCGAGTGCGAAATTTTCCTTCTTCCAAATCTCGTTCGTAAGGAGTGCCATTGACCTTGATAATCCGAGCTCGAATCAATGGTGAAATTTGCGCGAGGGAAAGTTGTCGCTCGGATAAAAACTTTTTCAGAGGATCTAATTGCTCATCTTGGATATCGAAAAGAAAAAGCGAGGGCAGTTTAAGCTGTGCGGGCGCAGACAGATCTTCTTTCAGACTGACCTTGAGCTGCGGCA